>NZ_CAUVXI010000013.1:26661-27069 GCF_963555845.1 Protofrankia sp. Cas8
ACCGCCGTCGAAACCACAATCCTCGCCCGGGGCGGACGGGCCAGCCACGCGGTGTTCCGCCAGGCGCTGCGCCGCGCGGTACTCGCCGTCGACCCCGACGGCGCCGCACAACGCCACGAACTCCAACGCCGAGGGCGCCGGGTCGGCCTCCAACCCTTGGACGACGGAATGGCCGAACTCTCGGCGTTCCTGGCCGCCCCCGACGCCCAGGCCGCCTACCAGCGCATCGACGCGTTGGCCCGCCGCGCCGGCGACGCGGCGGATGTCCGGAGTATGGACGAACGCCGCGCCGACGTCCTCACCGACATACTGCTGGGCCGCCACCGCGACGACGACCCGATCCGCGTCGAGGTCGGGGTGTTGATTCCGTTGGGCACGTTGCTGGGGCTGGCCGACACCCCCGGCGAA
>NZ_CAUVXI010000013.1:27609-32643 GCF_963555845.1 Protofrankia sp. Cas8
GCTCCGGAACCGCCACCCGCCCCGGAACCGGACCCAGAACCCGAACCGCCACCCTTCTGATCGGGACACGGCTGCCGGACTCTGATCGAAAATTGCCGGCCGATCGGTAGGCAGGCCTGGTCAGTGCACGCGGACACCGTGGCCAGGGCTCGGAACGAGCTGGACTTCGGTGGCGAGGTCCGCGCGGGACAGGGCACCACGCGCGTGTGGCAGAACGACCTGTTCGATGTCGGCTCGAAGCCGGCTGACGTTTATGTCTGGTTCCATCGTCACAACTACTCGCAGTAGCGGATCTTTCTCCTTATGCAGAAGTCGCGCGCGAACCTGCTGGGCACCCGCTGCAGCTGCCAGCTCGCTTTCCACAGCGCTGGTGAAGGCCCGCGCGTTCACCCGAACACGTCCGAAGGTGTCGTCGACGACGTACAGGCCAGCCAGGTCCCCAGTGGACCGCTGTAGCCACAGCCAGGCGAGCGCCAGCACGACAACCAGGGCCGTGACCGCTCCCACGACCGGCCAGAACCAGCCATGGTCGGCGGCAAAGGCCCGGTTCGCAGCCGTGAGCGCCGGCCGGTCTGTGACGTCATCGCCGAACACACCCCGACCGGCGAGCAGGGCGACGATCCCACCGCCCAGGCACACAAGCCCCAACAGGACGAACACCACCCGGTTCACCCGATCGACTCTGGGAGTGAACGGGTGCTTGCGCGGTCGGGGCATCTTCGTGGACCCGGTCGGCTCTGCCGTGCTCACCATGTCGCTCACGTCGTTCGAACGGATCGGTGGACCGAGCTGCGGGATCGGGCTGTCCACGGTTCGCGCGTTGACGGTGTTCGCGGTTCCGTTCACGTGTGGTCCTCTTTCCGGTCGTCCGCCGACGCATCCGCCGGAGCAGTCGCCGGGGTGTCCTTCCGGGTGCGCTCCGGATCGGGTTTGGTCAGATCGAGGCCGACCGGATACGGCCTGGTCCGCTCACCTGCGGTCGAAGTACCAAAGATCTTCTCTGTGGTTGATTGCGTTGCCGGGGTTGATTGCGCTGCCGGGGCTGATTGCGCTGCCGGGGTTGATTGCGATGCTGGCGGTGCTGACGAGCTACCGGGGCCGGTGCGTGCGAGGGCCCGCGCCGCGTCCCCCGAGCTTGGCGCAGGCGAGCTTGGCGCAGGCGAGCTTGGCGCAGGCGAGGCTGGTTGCGGCACTACACCGCTGTCAGGGGATGCGGGACGCGACGCCTTGACTTTCAGTTTCACCTTCGGGGGCGACACCAGATCGAAGGAAGCCAGCCGTTCGTAGATCTCGTCACGTACCTGTTCCGGCGCGTCCGGGTTGACCCGGGGATGAAACTCGATCTTCACCCTGGCGGTGCGGCGCCGGAGCCGGACCTTTGCCCGGCTCACACCGTCCACATCCTCGGCCGCGCTGGCCAGGGCACGACCGACACCGCGACCAGCGGCGAACGTGGAGGTCCCGGCCAACGACGGTTGCACAGTGAACCACTCGAGCCGACCACGTCGCAGCCCCAGCACGAGCAGGAGGACGCCGACGACGCCAAGGATCACGCCGAGTACTGCCGGTCCCGTGTCGGACCAGCTGTTGCGCGCCATGGCGCCCGCCGCCGCCCGCCAGTCGACGATGGCATACTCGCTGTCGAAGGCCGCGTTGATCATCTCGACGATCGCGACGACCCCGGCCGCCGCGATGGCTGCGGCAAGCAGTGCCGCAACGATCCGGTTTGTCACGCGCACGATGGTGACCTCCCGTCAACTACCGAGCCCGGGTGTCCGGGTCGGTCCCGGACTCGAAAGCGGACACGTCAATGTCGATGTGGGTCACCCGTAGACCAGCCAGGTCGGCCACCTGTTGATTCACCCGGGTGCGTACTCCCTCGCATACCTCGACAATTCGGGCAGGATACCGTATCGACAGAGACATCGAGATCCGAGCGGTGCCCCGCCCGACGCGCGCTGACACCCGCGGCGGACGTTCGTCCGCGGCGGGCCGTCGGCGTCGGCCGGGAGGCCGGCGCCCCAGCCCGCCGACGGCGTTGACGTTCAGTGCGGCTTGGGCTGCGATTTTCTCGATGACGGCGTTCGTGACGACCAGGCGTCCCCGCGCTGTCGTTTCGGGCCGGCGCACCACGGTGGGCTTCATCGCATGTCGCGGCGTTCGCCGCCGCTGACGTACCGGTTGATATCGATGTCCCCGTCCAGGACCTTGCCGACGAACAGGCCGATGGCGCCGAAGACCAGAACGATCAGGAAGTCACCGAAGCCGCCGAAGGCGAGCGCGAGACCCGAGATCAACCCGGTGATGAGACCGATTGCGCTCGAACGCATCGGAGCCTCCTCGTTGTAGGCGCAAAGCGTGGTGAAGGCGGACTGTTGTCAGGCGGGCTGTTGTCAGGCGTGCTGTCGTCCGGCGCACAGTCGCGGTTGCAGGTGGCCGCGCCCGCGGCTGACGGGCGCGGCCGGTGCTCCGATGGGACGGTGCTAGCGGACCCGCGGGGGCCGTCGCGATGTCCGCCAGCATCGGTGCACCCGGTGCACCCGGTGCACCCGGTGCACCCGGTGTTGGCGTACCCAGTGGGCAACGATCGCCAGTCCGGCGCGCCGGTGGTAGGCGGTCACCCCACCACCCGCGGTTCGTGGTGACAGCTCGGGCCGCCGAAGCCCCAGGCCGGCCATGAACACATCGGGATCGCCGCCCCTGTCCGGGTGGTTTTCCCGGATGAACCGACGTACCTCGGCGCGCCGGGCGGCCGAACCCGCGTCACGGTCCGTCCGTGCTGGCTGGATCCGTGCTGGCTGGATCCGTGCTGGCTGGATCCGTGCCGGCTTAGCCGGTCTGTCGATCATTGCTTCCTGGTCCCTGTGCCTGTTCTGGTCGCTCCGGCCGTGCTTGTTCCGGCCGTGCTTGTTCCGGTCGTGGCCGACTTCGTCATGGACGCCTTCCCCCGGCCCGAGCGCCCGCCGGCCGTGCCACGGGTGCGGGCTCCGCCGGTACGGGATCCGCCGGTGCCACGTGGCGGGTGCCCGACGCTGACGGCGGATCTGTCCAGGGAGACTTCAAGATCGTCCCTGTCCAGGGAGACTTCAAGATCGTCGACGACGACGTCGATCCGCTTACAGTCCGGGGCTACCGCGGTGACCGCGGCCCGAATCTGGCCGGCGATTTCGGGGATTGTCGGTCCGAACCGGGCGATGACATGGACAGCGACACCACCCAGTACTTTGCGGACGCCGACGACGCGTCGGTCGGGCAGATAGGTGACCACGTTGCCGCTGACTCCCGGGGAGAGCGCGGCGACCACGGGGCAGCGGGCAACCGCGGCCGCGATGGCGGCCGGCTGCGTGGACACTGCCAATCGGACCATGATTTTTACTGCACCCGAGCCTGCTTATCGTCATCGTCTTCAGGGATGTAGACGTCGTCCACCGCGATGTTGACCTCGGTCACCTCCAGGCCGGTCATCCCCTCGACTGAGGTCACGACGTTGCCGCGGATCGCCTGGGCGAGATCGACTATCGACACGCCGTAGTCGACCACGACGTCGAGATCTATTGCCGCCTGCCGCTCGCCGACCTCGACGCCGACCCCCTGGGATACGTTGCGTCCGGACGAGCCCGGGATACGCTGGCGCAGCGAGCCGACCGCGCGGGTGCCGCCGGTGCCGAGATTGTGCACACCTTCGACCTCGCGGGTCGCCACGCCCGCGATCTTACGGACAACCGAGTCCGCGATAGCCGTCTTGCCCTGGCTTGTCACGAGCTCGGTGGCCGTCCGCCGGGACACGCCGGCCCCGTCGCGCTGGGGTGTCTCTCGTGTCACGGGAGAGGTCTTCTCGGTGGTCGTCGTGCTCATGACATGCCTCCACAATCATTGGAGTCGTGGGGACGGATCCCTCGGGTTTCCCGCGGTCCCCGGCCGCGTGGGCCCATGAACCGGAGGCCGTCGGCCGCCCAGATGTGGCAGCCGGTCGTGCTCGGCGCGGTCAACCGGCTGGTATGCATCGTCCTACCCGGTGGTGAGGGGGACACTCGCGTCCGGCCGGCCGGATAGGTTCGTTGGTGCCCGGTCGGAACACGCCCCACGAGTGAAGGAGCGTCCGCTGCCTCGGTCTCATCCGCACCCTTCCGGTGCCGCCGGCTCCGGCCGGTCGCCCGTGCCCGCCCAGGGCACCCGGGTGACTGTCCGGTCGCCGGCCAAGGTCAACCTGCATCTCGGGGTCGGCCCGCGCCGGGACGACGGTTATCACGCGGTAACCACGATCCTGCAGGCTGTTTCGCTCTATGACGACATCACGGTCACCGACGTCCCGGACGCCGCGACCGACCCCGACGCCATGGAGCCGGTCATCGCCGTGGAGGTCACCGGTGAGGGTGCCGCCGGTGCGCTGCCGGCCGCCGCTCCCGGCGACATCCCAGCGAACTCGGCCGCGGCGCGAATCTCGCTGGTCCCGACGGGATCGGACAATCTCGCCGTCAGGGCCGCGTATGTGCTCGCGGCCCGCGCCGGCGTGCGCGGCGCAGGGGCGCACCTGAGCATGGCCAAGGGCATTCCGGTCGCAGCCGGGATGGCCGGTGGCAGCGCCGACGCCGCCGGGGCGCTGGTCGCCTTCGACGCCCTGTGGGGCACTGACCTGGACCGGTCGGTTCTCGCGGAGCTCGCTGCCGGGCTCGGCAGCGACGTCCCGTTCCCGTTGACCGGGGGTACGGCGCTTGGAACCGGCCGGGGCGAGCAGCTCACGCCGGTCCTCGGACGTGGCGAGTACCACTGGGTCTTCGCGCTGGCTGACGGTGGCCTGTCCACCGCTTCGGTCTATGCCGAGTTCGACCGGTTGTCCGAAGGACGTCTGCGCACCGAACCCACCCCGCCTGACGCGGTCCTGGCGGCGTTGCGCACCGGGGATCCGGTCGAATTGGGTAATGCGTTGGTCAACGATCTGCAACCGGCTGCGTTGCGGTTGCGCCCGTCGCTGCGGCGGGTGCTGGAAACCGGAACCGAACTCGGGGCGGTCGGTGCCGTCGTCAGCGGGTCCGG
>NZ_CAUVXI010000013.1:32929-41421 GCF_963555845.1 Protofrankia sp. Cas8
ACCGACCTGCGCCTTCCTGGCCCGGGACGCCGCGCAGAGCGTGGCACTGGCTGCGAGCCTCGCCGGGATGGGCGTCTGCCGGGCGGTTCGACGGGCGCACGGTCCGGTCGCGGGCGCCCGTCTGGTCGACCCGGGCACGTCCGGATGAGCCGCAGGACGATCCGCGCCGACCCCGGCCTGATGAGCAGGATCCGATGAGTGACATCCTGGTCACGATGGAGGCGGTCGTGGCCGCCTTCGGGACCCGCGTCCTGCTGGACGGCGTGAGCCTCGGAGTGGCGAGCGGGGAACGGATCGGGGTGGTCGGCCGTAACGGCGCGGGCAAGAGCACGCTGCTAAAGCTCCTGGCCGGTGAGGCGCACCCCGATGCCGGTCGGGTCGTGCACACGGGGTCTCTGCGCGTGGGCATCCTCGCGCAGGACGACCGGCTCGTGCCCACCGCGACCGTGCGCCAGGCCGTGGTCGGTGACGTACCCGATCATGTGTGGGCCGCGGATCCACGTCGCCGGTCGGTGCTGCGTGGGCTGGGTCTGCTCGACCGTCTGGACGATCTCGTCGGGCAGTCCTCCGGTGGGGAGCGTCGGCGTACCGCCCTGGCCGCGCTGCTCGTCGACGACCTGGACCTGCTGATACTGGACGAGCCCACCAACCATCTTGACGTCGAAGGCGTCGCGTGGCTCGCCGCCGAGCTGGCATCCTGGCGCGGCGGGCTCCTCGTCGCCACGCACGACCGGTGGTTTCTCGATGAGGTGTGCGAGCGGGTCTGGGAGGTCGTCGACGGCCGGGTGGACGCCTACGAGGGCGGCTACAGCGCGTATGTGCTGGCCCGCGCGGAGCGGACCCGGCGAGCCGACGCCACCGAGGCGCGGCGCCAGAACCTGCTCCGCAAGGAGCTGGCCTGGCTGCGCCGTGGCCCGCCGGCCCGGACCGCCAAGCCGCGCTTTCGAATCGATGCGGCCAACGCCCTGATTGCTGACGAGCCACCCGCGCGCGACACCCTCGGTCTGCGGACCTTTGCCGCATCCCGCCTCGGGAAGGACGTCTTCGACGTCGAGGACGTGACGCTGCGCCTCGGTGACCGGGAGCTGTTCGCGAATATGACGTGGCGGCTGGGCCCGGGCGATCGGGTGGGTCTCGTCGGGGGCAACGGGAGCGGTAAGACCACGCTGTTGCGCCTGCTGACCGGTACGGTGAGTCCGGATTCGGGCACTGTCCGAGTGGGGCGCAGTGCGCGCCCCGCTCTGCTCACCCAGGAGATCTGCGAGCTGAACCCGAGGCTGCGGGCGCTGGAGGCGGTCCAGGAGGCCGGCCAGGTACTGGATGTCGGACCCCGGCCGAAGTCGTCGGCGCCATCGCGCAGCTCCGCCGGCGACGGTGGACACGGCGGGCAGAACCGGGAGCTGACGGCGGGTCAGCTGCTGGAGCAGTTCGGTCTGCCCTCGGCCCGGCAGTGGACGCCGGTCGGTGACCTCTCCGGCGGGGAACGGCGGCGGCTGCAGCTCCTGCGGCTGCTCATGGAACGGCCCAACGCGCTGCTACTGGACGAACCCACCAACGACCTGGACACCGACACGCTGACCGCGTTGGAGGACATCCTGGACTCGTGGCCGGGAACGTTGGTCGTGGTCAGTCATGATCGTTATTTTCTGGAACGAACCTGCGACACGATCGTCGCTCTGCTTGGCGACGGTTGCCTGGTCATGCTGCCCGGTGGGGTGGATGAGTACCTCGCCCGCCGGCAACGCCTGGCCGCCGCAGGCGCCGGGACGCCCACCGATACGGGCAGTTCAGCCCGTCCCGGATCCGGTGCCAGCTCCGGATCCGGTGCCGGTGGCGGTGGCGGTGCCGGTGGCGGTGGCGGTGGCGGTGGCGGAGCGGCTCAGGCCCGGGTCGCGCGCAAGGAGCTGAACCGCCTTGAACGGGCGCTGGAGCGGTTGGGACGCCAGGAGACCGCGCTGCACACGGCGCTTGCGGAGGCAGCCACCGACCATGGGCGCCTGCTCGCCCTGGACGCTGAGCTGCGTGCGGTCGTCGCGGAGAAAACCCGGACCGAGGAGGCCTGGCTCGTCGTCGCGACCGACCTCGAAGATGCCTGAATGTCCTGGAGGGCGTCCTGCTGCCGGATGCTCTTTGGGAACGATGTGAATCTGGTGCTGTGGCAGGAGCATCAGATTCACATCGTTAAGAGCGCCCGGCACTAGGGGCGTGGATGAAGGAGCGGGGCTTGGGTGCATGCATCGCGCAGCGATGGACAGGGAGCGATGTGGCGAGGTGCGTGCCCCGGCCCGTGCCCCGGCCCCGCGACGCCGCGCCCCCTGTTGCCGGCCGCGTCAAGATCCCAGGCCCTCGGTTCGGTCAGCCGGCTGTCTGGACCTCTTTCGCCCGCAGGCGTTCGGGGTCTGGCCAGCGGACGTCATGAACGACCCGCAGCGTCTCCATCAGCTTGATCAGATAGGCGCTGGTGTCCAGCTGCCAGGGTTTGACCCCGTGACGGGCCAGGGTCGGCTCGGCGTGATGCAGGTTGTGCCAGGACTCGCCCATCGACAGGAAGGCGAGCGGCCAGACGTTGCCGGAGTGGTCCCGTGACTTGTACGGGTGCTTGCCGACCACGTGACAGATGCTGTTCGTCGACCACGTCACATGGTGCAGCAGGGCCACCCGGACCAGGCTCGCCCAGAAGAACGCCTGCAGCGCGGCTTCGAAGGAGCCGCCCCACAGCCCTCCGATGAGCGCAGGCGCGGCGAGGCTCACCGCCGCGCAGACCGCGAACATATGGCTGACCCGGACCATGTCGGCGTCAGCGAGCAGGTCCGGAGCGTACCGGCGCTGGTCGGTCTGCTCGACGTCGAACAGCCACCCGACGTGGGCGTGCCACAGACCCTTGGCCACCGCGCGGGTGCCGGTGCCGTACCGCCACGGCGAGTGCGGGTCGCCGTCCTTGTCGCTGAAGGCGTGGTGACGCCGGTGGTCGGCAACCCAGCGGATCACTGGACCTTCGATCGCCATGTTGCCGGCGACGGCGAGTGCGACGCGTACGGGCCTGGCGGCCTTGAATCCGCGGTGGGTGAAGTACCGGTGGAAACCGACGGTCACGCCGTGGCCAGTGATCATATACATGACCGCGGCCAGGACCACATCTCGCCAGCTGATCCACCGATCCCACAGCAGGGGGATCGCCGCGGCCAGCGCGGTGAGCGGAAGGGCGATGATCGTCGCCAGGATGACCTGCTCGCTTCGAGCTTTGACCGATGACTGCGGCACGACCGTGTGGCGGAGCGGAGCGGTCACGCCGGCCGCGACACCCGTCGCGTTCACCGTGTCTGTTGCAGTCATGACATAGTCCCGTTCATCGGTCCCGTTCGTCGGTCGGGTTCGTCGGTCACGGTCGGTGGTCGCGGTTGGTGGTCGCGTTCACAGCCACGACGACTTCCGTTAAGTCACGGTAGCTCGTTGCGGCAACGCATGGTGCCCGCTGCGGGGAACATCCACGAAAACAATCCGTGCGGCCGGCCCAGCTGACATGATCGGATGATCTTTGGTGGGAGGCCTTGGGGATGGTAGACTGCCTTCGGTTTTCCCTCGATCCGCCGTGGTGTAATCGGCAGCACAGAAGATTTTGGTTCTTCTAGTCCACGTTCGAGTCGTGGCGGCGGAGCGCGAGGTTTCGACCGGCCGAGGCATCGGTGCGGCCCGGACGGTTTATCCGCGTTGCGTCACGTGCCGTCGTGGAAATTGTGCACGTCACCGCGGAGGCGCACCCAGGAGTCGCGCCCGGGAGTCGTTAGCGGCGACCCGTTGAGAGGCGACTTGTTGTCGGTGCGTCGTAACCGGTGCGTCGTAACCGGTGCGTCGTAACCGGCGGGTCGGTAACCGGCGGGTTCGTAACCCGCTAGACTCGGCATACACTGACGTTGATGTCCGCGATCACGGGAGCTCGTGTGACCCAACCACGTCCGGCGGCGGTTGTCGTCCTCGCGGCAGGCGAGGGTAAACGGATGCGTTCAACCATCCCCAAAGTGCTGCACCGTATCGCGGGTCGATCCCTCCTTGACCATGTTCTTGCCGCTGTGGCGCCGCTCGGTGCACAGCGACAGCTCGTGGTGGTCGGGCATGCCCGGGAGCGGGTGATCGCGGCGATCGCCGGACGCGCTCCGGAGGTGTCGCCGGTCGTGCAGGACACCCAGGGCGGCACGGGACACGCGGTCCGGGTCGCATTGCAGGCGACTGTGGGCATCGGGCCGGACGAGCTGGTGGTCGTGGTCCCCGGGGACGCCCCGCTGTTGACCGGCGCGACCATGTCGGCGCTGGTGGCGGCCCATATCCGGGCAGCCGCGGCGGCGACCGTGCTGACCGCCGAGGTTTCCGATCCGTCCGGGTACGGTCGGGTGATTCGTGGGTCCTCAGGTGAAGTCCGGGCGATTGTCGAGCAGTCGGACGCCGACCGCGTCACCGCGGCCATTCGTGAGATCAATACCGGGGTATACGTCTTTACAGCCGGTCCGTTGATCGAGGCGTTGACATCTTTGACGACCGACAATGCCCAGGGTGAAGAATACCTGACCGACGTCGTCGGCGCGCTTTTCGCGCATCGCCACGCCGTAGCCGCGTATCCGCTCGACGATCCGGGCGAGGCGTTGGGTGTGAACGACCGGATCCAGCTCGCCGCGGCCGGGATCGTCATGCGGGACAGGATCGTGACCGCGGTGATGCGGGCGGGCACCACCGTGCTGGATCCCTCCACCACCTGGATCGACGTCGACGTCACCGTCGAGGCGGACACGACACTGCTGCCGAACACGTTCCTGCACGGGCGCACCCGGGTGGCCGTCGCAGCCGTGATCGGTCCCGACTGCACCCTCACCGACACGGTGGTCGGGGCCGGTGCCACGGTCAGCCGCACCACCGCGGCCGATTCGGTGATCGGACCGGACTGCGTGGTCGGTCCTTACACGCATCTGCGCCCGGGAACGCACATCGGATGCGGGGTCAAGCTCGGTGCCTTTGTGGAGACCAAGGCGGCCCAGATCGCCGACGGCGCGAAAGTACCCCACCTGGCCTACGTCGGCGATGCGGTGATCGGTGAGCGTAGCAACATCGGCTGTGGGACGATCTTTGCGAACTATGACGGCATCGCCAAGCATCGCACCGTGATCGGTGCGGATGTCAAGATCGGCAGTGACACCGTGCTGGTTGCGCCAGTCCAGGTGGGGGACGGCGCGTACACAGGTGCTGGTTCGATCATCACTGAGGATGTGGTGTCGGGAGCGCTCGCGGTCCGGGAGGGTCGGCAGCGGACGATCGAGGGATGGGTGCAACGGCGTCGTCCCGGCACGGCGGCGGCTCGGGCCGCCGCCTCCGCATCCTCCCGCGCGTCAACGGACTCCCGCGCGTCAACGGGCTCCCGCGCGTCAACGGGCTCCCGCGCGTCAACGGGCTCCCGCGCGTCAACGGGCTCCCGCGCGTCAACGGGCTCCCGCGCGTCAACGGGCGATGGGGTTGGCGCCGATGGTCCGGTACCCACTGCCGACGGTCCGACTGCCGCCGCCGTCACCATCGCTGGCAGCGCCGGCGGCGGGCGCCGATCGTAGACACCTGTCGTAGCGATGAGGACCGAGCGCTCGTAATCGAATGGACCAGGTTGGAGATTCCTGATGGCCTACCAGACTGAGAACCGGCGCAACCTGATGCTTTTCGGCGGTCGCGCGCATCCTGAACTGGTAGCCGAGGTGGCCGCCGCACTTGACGTTGCGCCGGTGCCCACGAGCGCCTACGAGTTCTCCAATGGAGAGATCTTCGTCCGGTTCGAGGAGTCGGTTCGCGGGTGTGACGCATTCGTGCTGCAGTGTCACGCCGCGCCGGTGAACACGTGGTTGATGGAACAGCTCATCATGGTGGATGCGCTCAAGCGTGCGAACGCCAAACGCATCACCGTGGTGGCGCCGTTCTATCCCTACGCTCGGCAGGACAAGAAGCACCGTGGCCGGGAGCCGATCTCGGCCCGGCTGATCGCGGATCTGTTCAAGACCGCCGGTGCGCACCGGCTGATGTCGGTGGATCTCCACACCGCCCAGATCCAGGGGTTCTTCGACGGACCGGTTGACCACCTGTTCGCGTTGCCGCTGCTCACCGACTACATCGAGAGCAAGCTCGATACATCCGTCGTCACGGTGGTGGCCCCCGACGCCGGCCGGGTCCGCGTCGCCGAGCGTTGGACCGATCGGCTCGGCTGTCCGCTGGCGATCATCCACAAGCGACGTGACCCGGATGTGCCGAACCAGGTCAAGATGTTCGACGTGGTCGGAGAGGTCAGGGGTCGGACCTGCGTTATCGTCGATGACATGATCGATACCGCCGGCACCGTCACCAAGGCGGCGGAGGCCCTGGCGGAGCACGGCGCGACCGAGGTGATCGCCGCGGCGACCCACGGCGTGCTTTCCGGCCCCGCCGTCGACCGGCTGAAGAACTCCGACATCAGCGAGGTTGTGCTGACCAATACGTTGCCGCTGCGCAGCGAGGCCAGGATCGACAAGATCACAGAACTGTCGATCGCGCCGCTGTTGGCCGCTGCGATCAAGGCGGTCTTCGAGGACGGGTCGGTGACCGAGCTCTTCGGCGGCGACGCATGACCGCCGGGGCGGGAGGGACGGCCCGGCGATGAGCGGGTTGTCCGTCCTGTCCGGCGGCTTTATCGGTGCTCTTTTCGCGGCGGCGACGGCCGCATGGGTCGCGGTGACGCGGACGTTCGGCAGGTGGCCGCGACCAACCAGAGTCGTGATCTTCTTTCTGGCGATCATGCTCACGATCGCGGCGGCGGCTGATGTGGTCAATGCGTACTTCAGCTATCTCCCCCGGCTCGGGGATGTGGTGGGAGCGGCCACCGAGGGTGGCTCTGATGTCCGCCTGAGGACCGCGGATCTGCGTCCGTCAGCGACATCAGCTGCCCTGCGTTCGCATCCGCACGGGGCGGTTCTGGCGCTTCCCGTCCCTGACAGGGACAGCGGCTTCGGGGCGACGACCGCACTGGTCTATCTGCCACCCCAGTACTTCGACCGGCCGCAATCGCATTTTCCGGTGCTTTACCTCATCCATGGATCACCCGGTATCCCGGCTGACTGGCTGCGCGGCGGGCAGGCAGCCGATGCCGGTGACCGGGTCGCGTCCGCCGGCCATCCGGTGATCATAGTGATGCCGCGCATGAGCCACGGATGGCTTGACGACCCCGAGTGCGTGGACGGAGTCGGCGAGCACGTCGAGACCCATCTGTTGCGCGACGTCATACCGACGGTCGAATCGACCCTGCGGGTCGAGCCCGGCTGGACCAACCGTGGCATCGCCGGAATGTCGGCGGGTGGTTACTGCGCGCTCAACATCGGCCTGCGGAACAGGTCCGTGTTCGGGTCGATCATAGACATGTCCGGGCTGACCCGCCCGACCCATGCAGGCGGCCTGCGGCCGTTGTTCGGTGCAGGTCCCCAGGCGCAGGCTGCTGAGATCGCGAACAGCCCGGATCTCTATGTCGGTGGCCTCGGTCCGGGCCCCCGGCCGCAGATCTGGCTCGATGTGGGACGTCACGACCACACGGTCGCGATCGCCATTCATCATATGTATGATCTTCTCGACGTCAACGGCTACCCGGTGCAGTTGCACGTGCGGTCGGGAGTACACACGTTCACCGTCTGGCGGCCGGCGTTTCGAGACGCGCTCTCCTGGTTCGCCGACGACGTCGCCCGGGTGTCCGCAGCGTAGGTATACCGGCACGGGTATCGCAGGAATATCGGCAACCGGGGTCCGCCGGACCGGATCTGTGGTGGGCTGGGCGCCGTGTTCGTCGTCCGTACGGCAGGCCTTTTCGTGCTGGCGGCAGTCGCCGAGATCGGCGGGGCGTGGCTGGTGTGGCAGGGGATCCGCGAGCACAGAGGGGCGGTGTTCGTCGGTGGCGGGTTGATCTCACTGTGTGTCTACGGATTTGTCGCGACCCTCCAGCCTGATCCGAACTTCGGGCGGGTGCTGGCGGCCTATGGCGGTGTGTTCGTCGCCGGATCACTTGCCTGGGGTGTTGTCGCGGACGGGTATCGTCCGGATCGTTACGACATCCTTGGCGCGTCGGTATGCCTGGTCGGTGTGGGATTTATCATGTTTGGCCACCGTAAGTGATCGCAGGGCCGGTACCGACGCCGACGGGCCCGGCCCCCCGCAGGAAGCGGGCCGGGTTGCCGACCCAGACCTCCGAGCCGGGCACATCGGCCAGTACGACCGCGCCCATGCCCACCGTGGACCACGGACCGACCGAGAGGTTCTCCCGGACGAGCGCGCCCGCACCGATGTACGCACCCGTCCCCACGCGTACGCCGCCGGCCAGTGAGACCGACGCGCAGATCGTCGCGAAGTCGTCCAGGACGTCGTCATGGGTGAACACCGAATTCGGCATCACCGCGACGTGATTACCCATGGTGACAGACGTGGTCAGGACGACACCACCCAGCAGGATTGAT
>NZ_CAUVXI010000013.1:41478-42614 GCF_963555845.1 Protofrankia sp. Cas8
ACCGTGCATGACGGTGGCACGTGGACCGCGGGGTGGACAACGGTGGCGAAGCGCTCCGCGCCGATCCCGTCCGCGGCGAGCCGGGTGGCGAGCCTGGCCCGCACCGAACCGGAACCCGGGCACAGCACCACCGCCGCGTCCGACATACCGGTGATGACATCCGTGCCGCCGATGACAGCTACGCCGTCGAGCACGCTGCCCCACCGGGTCGGGTTGTCGTCGGTGAAGCCGATCAGTCGATGGCTGCCCGCGGCCTGGACGGCCTGTGCGGTCTCGCGGGCAAGCCCGCCGGCTCCGACCAGCAGCAGGGGTTGGCGCGCGCGCTCTGTCACATGAACTGTTATAGCTCGTCGCGATGAGCGGCCGGCTCGCCGGAGGGCGGGTCCGCCCCGCCGCGTTCCGTCCGGTACTGTGAAGGACCGCGTTGTGCCGACAGGCGTTTCCGCTCGTTTCGCGCCGCGCCGCTGTTCCCCCAAGCTGTAGGAGGATGAGTACCGCCATGTCCGAGGTCCGCATTGCCGCGGAGCCGCGTACCGAGTTCGGCAAGGGCGGGGCTCGTCGTACCCGCAAGGCCGGCAAGGTCCCGGCCGTTCTGTACGGTCACGGTCAACCGCCCCGCCATATCTCGCTGCAGGCTCACGAACTTCTGCACGCGTTCAAAACCGATGCCGGCACGAACGTGCTGCTTCGGCTGGAACTGTCCGACGGCACCCAGCTCGCCCTGCCCAAGGACGTCCAGCGACATCCGATCAAGGGTAGTTTCGAACACGTCGATCTTGTCATCATCCGTACCGGTGAGCGGGTCACGGTGGAGATCCCGGTCGTGCTGGTCGGGGACGCCCACAGCGACACCCTCGTCGACCAGCAGCTGACCACGGTCTCGGTGCAGGCCGACGCGACCAACATCCCCGGGTCGATCGAGGTTGACATCGCCGGCCTCGAACCCGGCGCGAACATCAACGCCGGTCAGCTCGCCCTGCCGGCCGGCTCCATCCTGGACACCGACGCCGGGCAGGTTGTCGTCCAGGCGCTCGCGAAACTGACCGTGGCCCAGATGGACGCCGAGCTCGCCGGGACCGAGCAGGCAACCGGTGGCACCGCGACAACCGCTGCGGCGGGCGAGAAGACCGACGCTT
>NZ_CAUVXI010000013.1:42942-43978 GCF_963555845.1 Protofrankia sp. Cas8
AGGCGCTCGGCAACAGGGGCACGGCATCATGACCGGGTTGCAAGCCGACGGCGCGGTCACCGGGCCGTGGCTGGTTGTGGGGCTGGGCAATCCAGGCCCGGCATATGCCGGTAACCGGCACAATATCGGGTTCATGGTCCTCGACCTGCTTGCCGAGCGGGTCGGGGGCCGTTTCCGAACCCACCGGGGACGAGCCGACGTCGTGGAGACGCGGCTCGCCGGCGCACGGGCGGTGCTCGCCAAGCCACATTCGTTCATGAACACCTCGGGTGGCCCGGTGGCGGCTCTGCGCGCGTTCTTCAAGGCCGAGGTGGGACGAATTCTCGTCGTCCACGATGAACTGGACATTCCCTTCGGGGCTGTCCGGCTCAAGCTCGGCGGTGGCGACAACGGACACAACGGGCTACGATCGATCACTACATCGGTGGGCTCACGTGACTACCTCAGAGTCCGGGTCGGCATCGGGCGCCCGCCCGGCCGGATGGACCCGGCTGACTTCGTCCTGCGGGACTTTTCGGCGGTCGAACGCAAGGAGCTTGCGCTCGTCGTGGACACTGCGGCGGACGCAGTCGAACAGATCGTCACCGAAGGGCTGGCCGCGGCCCAGAACCGCATTCATCCACTGGCCCGGTAGCGGGCTGGCTACTGGCGCTGGCCGGCCGTGGTCAGCGGGAGATGCCGGTCTGCACGAAGGCCGGTGACCACGCCTGCGCCACCAGGACCGCAGGGGTGCCGGAGCCGTCCGCGGGCACCCGCCATACATCGTTGATCACGCTGTCCTGATCCGATGTCCTGGGCAGGCCGTAGGTAACGGTGTTCTGGTCGAACCAGGCGGCCTGGTCGTCGACACTGCGGGTCTCGGCGAGCGGCGTCTCGCGCATGGTCGCGAGGTCCAACACGGTAAGCCGCCACTGCACGAGCGTGCCCTGGGCACGTTTCTTGAAGGCGATCCTGGTTCCATCCGGTGACAGGGACGGGCACTCGACGTTGGTCGTCAGGGTACGCAGTGTCCGCCCCCTGACGCTGCCGACCACGA
>NZ_CAUVXI010000013.1:44309-49400 GCF_963555845.1 Protofrankia sp. Cas8
GATAGGTCTGGCCACCGGTGGCCAGCGTCGCGTAGAGGCGGTCGTCGTCGCGATCGAAGGTCACTCCCCAGAAGTTCGCGTCGGTGGGGTGGAGCTCTTTGCCGTCCCTGGTGACGGAGAACGACTCGAGGTTACCGATCTCTCGTCCGGCGGAGACGTCGTAGAGCGTGGTGGCGGTTGAGAAGCCGCCCGTGGCGTAGGAGTGGCCTGACACGAACGTGGTTACCGCAGCCAACCGGCCGTCGGGCGACAGCCGGGCCCGGCTCGGGATGCCCACGATGTTGAAGCCGTGCTGCACCTGCATCTTCGCGTCGAACGTGAACGCCTTGTAATTGGTGTAGATGCCCGGGCTCGCGGCCAGACACAACCCCACCGTGGCGACCATGTCGACCCGGTCGCACTGCAGGCTTGTGACGACATGCGGACCGCCCAGGTCGTCGAGTTTCGCCACGGACACCTCGCCGTAGGTGGGTCCCCGTTCGCTACTGCGGAAGACGACCACCGGGGTGGCCAGGACCGAGCTCAGGTCGGCCGGGCGCAGGCTGGCGTCCTGGGCCGCCACCGGGGATGAACGGCGGGAGACGGTGATGCCGTAGGCGAGCGTCGCCGCCACGGTGCACAGCACGACCGCCGCGAACACCGCGTGGCGGCGCCGTCGGTTGCGCCGTGGCGTCGTCGGTTCGGCTGGTGATCTGGTGGTGGCAGTCACGTCGTCCTCCGCAGGGCTGACCATGCAATGGCAAGCGTGACGGCGAGGAGCACGGCCGCCGCCGTCAACGCGGTTTCCACGCCCGCGATCGTCCACAGCGCGCCGAAGAGGGACGAGGCCACGAGCTGACCGAGCGACACGCCGGTCTGGACCAGCGCGAGGCCGGTGGTACGGGCGCCGGCGGGTAGCGCGGCACTGGTGAGTGCGGACAGGACGCCGTCGGTCGCGGCGTAGTACAGGCCGAGGAAACCCAGGCAGCACAGTAACGCGGTCATTCCCCGTATCGGCGAGAGGAGCGTGGCGTAGACGCCCAGCAGGGCCCCGAAACCGCCGAGAAACACCCGGGCCCGTCCGATCCGGTCCGCCAGCCGACCGAGCGGAACCGAGGCGAGCAGGTACGTGCCGGATGTTCCGGCCGCGAGCAGGGGGAACATCGCCGGCGTGATCTCCAGCGTCTGCTGGAGGCGAAGGTAGATGAACGCGTCGCCGATGGTTGCCAGCGCCGGCGCGCAGCCGGCCACCAGGATCCGGCGCAGCCTGCGGTCGGTCACAGCCGTCGCGATGGCACGGGATGTCATCTTCGGTGATGTCGCTGGTGACACTGCTGGTGACGATTGGGGTGAGGGCGCCGAAGCCGGGCGCCGGTCGACGAATGACAGCAGGACGGCCAGGCCGATCACACCCACGCACGCGCTGACCGCAAAGACGAGGTGGTAGCCCCCGGGAACGGTTGACAGCACGGCGAATGCCGCCACCGGGCCGAGCATCGCGCCGAAGGTGTCCATGGCCCGGTGCACTCCGAAGGCAAGTCCAAGGTCGCCATCGGTGGCGGCCAGTGACAACAGCGCGTCCCGCGGTGCGGTGCGGATGCCCTTACCCACCCGGTCGGCCACGATCGAACCGGAGACGACCGTGGCCGAGCCGCCGGGCACGAGCAGAGCGAGCCGGGACAGCACCGACAGCGCGTAGCCCGCCGCGGCGATGTCACGGTGTCGTTCGAGGCGGTCCGAAGCCACGCCCCCCGCCAGCCGGACCACCGCGGTAACACCCTGGTAGAGGCCATTGACGACACCGACCTGTAACGGACTGAAGCCGAGAGAAAGCACGAGGTACAGCGGCAGGACCGCGGTGACCATCTCGGTGGACAGGTCGGTGAGCAGGCTGGTCATGCCGAGCATGAACACGACCGGGCCGACGGCCAGGCCCACGCGTCCTCGGCGCGACCGGGCCTGATCGGGCGTGGTGCCCGGTGTGCGGGGCGGCGGACCGTCACGCAGCGTTGAGTACAAAGGCTCTTCCCCCTCCGGCCAAGCCGAAGAACCAACTGTCAGTGTTCGCCACAATATTATGGTGGAAGTCTTGACAAGTTTATGATCCGGTGTTGGTCGGATGTCAGGCTGTGTGCCGGCAATGGGTTGATTTTCTGATTACCGCCACAACATGTGGCCTCGGCCTGGTTATGCAGGGCTATATAGGATAATTTTTCGTGGTCGGGCTCCGGTAGGGGGGTGGCTCGGCGTCCAGGAGGGGGCTGCCCCATCCGGAGGTTGGCACGGTGTGGCGGTGATACCGCGGCAGGCGGGCCACGTCCGGGGGGCTGAGGGTCGAGCATGCCATGCCGATACATCACCGAATGTCGGGCTTCGTCATCCTGGAGGGTAGTGCGCGATCCGCTGACGTTCTTCCGGGGGCGTCTGGGCAGGTAGGAGTCCGGCAGGTGAGCATTTCAAGCCGTGAGGACCCGTTGTCCTCGTTACTGACCGTGCGAAGAGGCGGGGGGTACCGTCAGCTCGTCTCGCCACTGAGCTCACGACTGATCGTCCTGTCGGTAGCGGTCGCGATGCTGATGGCCCTCTCCGTACCGCTGGCATCCCGCGCTCATGCGGCCGACCCGTGCGGTCCTCCGGTCGTCAACCCGATCGCCTGTGAGAACACCAAGACCGGTTCACCGCAGTCGGAGTGGGACACCACCGGTACCGGTGACGACACCATTCAGGGATTCAGCACCGACATCAGCGTGAACGCTGGCAGCACGGTGCATTTCAAGATCAAAACGAGTGCCAGTGCCTACCGGATCGACATCTATCGCCTTGGTTGGTACGGGGGTGACGGAGCCAGGAAGATGGCCACCGTCAACCACAGCGGCGTACAGAGCCAGCCCGCCTGCCTCTTCTACACCGCCACCAACCTCACCGACTGCGGCAACTGGGCGGAGTCGACATCCTGGGCGGTGCCCGGCAGTGCGGTCTCCGGCGTCTACGCGGCCAAGCTGACCCGTACCGACACCAACGCGAACAGTCACATCGTTTTCGTGGTGCGAAATGACACGAGCCACTCGGACGTGCTGTACCAGACGTCTGACACCACCTGGCAGGCGTACAACTCCTTCGGCGGAGCGAGTCTCTACCCGGGGCCGATCGGACGCGCATACAAGGTCAGCTACAACCGTCCGTTCACGACCCGTGGCGACGTGCCGGACGGACGCGACTTCGTCTTCGCCAACGAGTATCCGATGATCCGTTTTCTTGAGCGCAACGGCTATGACGTCTCCTACGCCAGCGGTGTCGACACCGATCGGTACGGCAGCCTGCTGACCAACCACAAGACGTTTCTGTCGGTCGGTCATGACGAGTACTGGTCAGGCCAGCAGCGGGCGAATGTCGAGGCGGCCCGGGACGCCGGTGTGAACCTGGCGTTCTTCAGCGGCAACGAGGTCTACTGGAAGACGCGCTGGGAGCCGAGCACCGAGGGGTCCAGCACCCCGTACCGGACGATGGTCACCTACAAGGAGACCTATCTCGACGTGGTGGACCCCCAGGACCCGCCGATATGGACCGGTACCTGGCGTGACCCGCGCAAGAGCCCGCCGGCCGACGGCGGCCGTCCGGAGAACGCGTTGACCGGCACCGGCTACATGGCCAACAACAGCGACCTGACCATCATGGTCCCGGCCGCCGACGGCAAGATGCGTTTCTGGCGCAACACCCCCATCGCCAGCCTGGCGCCCGGGGCGTCCGCGGCGCTGTCCCAGCACTCGATCGGGTACGAGTCCGATGAGGATCTCGACAACGGTTCCCGCCCGGCCGGTCTGGTGCAGCTGTCGACGACCACCGGCGCCGTCAGTCAGTACCTGCAGGACTACGGGACCACAGTCGCGCCCGGCACGACCACGCACCACCTGACGCTCTATCGCGCCGCGAGCGGCGCGCTCGTGTTCGGCGCGGGCACGATCCAGTTCCCCTGGGGCCTGGACGACGTCCACGACGGCACGACGACGGCCGTCAACACCAACATGCAGCAGGCGACCGTGAACCTGCTGGCGGACATGGGCGCGCAGCCGGCGACGCTGATGGCGGGCATGATCGCGGCCACCGCGTCCACGGACCACACGCCGCCGTCGATCACCATCACGTCGCCGACCGCCGGCGCGACCGTCACCAACGGCAGTCAGCTGACCGTGACCGGCACCGCGGCTGACAGCGCAGGCGCCGTCGGCGGGGTCGAGGTCTCCATCGACGGTGGTACCAGCTGGCACCCGGCGACCGGCCGCGGGAGCTGGACCTACACCGGGACCGTCCACGGCCTCGGTGCGGTCACGGTCAAGGCCCGTGCAGCCGATGACAGCGCCAACATCTCCGCGCCGGTGACCGTTTCGGTCAATGTCATCTGCCCATGTGTGGTCTTCGGTTCCGCCGCGACGCCGAAGACCCCGGCGGTCACCGACACCAGCGCCCTGGAACTCGGCGTTCGTTTCACCGCCGACGTCGACGGCTGGGTCACCGGAGTCCGGTTCTACAAGGGCAGCGGTAACACCGGTACGCACACCGGCACGCTGTGGTCGGCCGCCGGCACCCAGCTGGCAACCGCCACCTTCACCGGCGAGAGCGCGTCCGGCTGGCAGCAGGTCAGCTTCGGACAGCCGGTACAGGTCACCAAGAACACCGCGTATGTCGCCTCCTACTGGGCGCCCGCTGGGCACTACGCGGCGGACGCGGGCTTCTTCGAGGTGAACGCGGCCGACGCGGTGCCGCTGCACGCGACCAAGGACTCCGCAACGGCCCCCAACGGTGTGTACCGCGCGGGTAGCACCGGGTTCCCGACCAGCACCTACGGTTCCACCAACTACTGGGTGGACCCGGTGTTCACCGATGTCGCTCCACCTGATGTCACCCCACCGTTGGTGACGAGCCAGACGCCGCTGCCCGCGTCGTCCAGCGTGGCGCCGACGGTGACCCCGACAGCGGTGTTCAACGAGCCCGTCCAGCCGGCGACGATTACCTTCACCGTTGCCGCGGGCGGGCAGAACGTGGCGGGAAGCGTCGGATACGACGCGTCGACCAGGACGGCGACGTTCACTCCTGCCGCGGCGCTGGCCAACGGCC
>NZ_CAUVXI010000014.1:0-44052 GCF_963555845.1 Protofrankia sp. Cas8
CGGAGGGAGCAGACGGTCGACACGCTCAATCCCGACCGCACCAAGCGTTACATGCACAACTACAACTTTCCGCCCTATTCCACCGGCGAGACCGGTCGGGTCGGTTCACCGAAACGCCGCGAGATCGGCCACGGCGCACTGGCTGAGCGGGCACTGCTGCCGGTGCTGCCCAGCCGGGAAGACTTCCCGTACGCCATCCGGCAGGTCTCCGAGGCGCTGAGCTCCAACGGGTCGACGAGTATGGGCTCGGTCTGTGCCAGCACGTTGTCGTTACTGAATGCCGGTGTTCCACTCAAGGCCCCGGTTGCCGGGATCGCCATGGGTCTGATCCACGAGGGTGACGACTTCGTCACGCTCACCGACATCCTCGGTGCCGAGGACGCCTACGGCGACATGGACTTCAAGGTCGCGGGCACGCGGGAGTTCGTCACCGCCCTCCAGCTCGACACGAAGCTGGACGGCATCCCCGCGTCGGTCCTCGCTGACGCGCTGGGCCAGGCCAAGGCCGCGCGGCTGGCGATCCTCGACGTCATGGCCGAAGCGATCGACGGCCCGGACGAGATGTCGACGCACGCCCCCCGGGTGATCTCTGTCAAGATCCCGGTAGACAAGATCGGTGAGATCATCGGCCCGAAGGGCAAGATGATCAATCAGATCCAGGCTGACAGCGGCGCTGAGATCACGGTCGAGGACGATGGCACCATCTACATCGGTGCGCAGGACGGCACCTCCGCGGAGAGTGCCCGGTCGGCGATCAACGCGATCGCCAACCCGCAGATGCCGGAGGTCGGGGAGCGCTATCTCGGCACCATTGTGAAGATCACAACCTTTGGTGCGTTCGTCTCCCTCACGCCGGGCAAGGACGGGCTGCTCCACGTCAGCAAGCTCAAGCAGCTTTCCGGTGGGAAGCGGGTGGAGAAGGTGGAAGAGGTGGTTCAGGTCGGCCAGAAGCTCCAGGTCGAGATCACTGAAATCGACAGCCGCGGGAAGATCAGCCTTTCTCCTGTGGCCGAGGACGCCGACAGCGTCCCGGCCGGGTCCTGACCGGCATCCCGTGAGCGGGACAGGTACTACGACCGGGGCAGGTCTGGTGCCAGATGGCACGCTTCGCGAGGAGCTGCTGTCCGGCGCCGTCCGGCGAGCCGTGTTGCCGGGCGGGCTGCGGGTGCTGACCGAGAAGGTGCCCGCGGTCCGGTCGGTGGCTATCGGGATCTGGGTCGGCGTGGGTTCCCGGGACGAGGATCCGTTGACGGCCGGCTGTTCCCACTACCTTGAGCACCTGCTGTTCAAGGGCACGCCGTCCCGGGACGCACTCACGATCAGTTCCGCGATCGAGGCGGTCGGCGGGGAGCTCAACGCCTTCACGACCAAGGAGTACACGTGCTACTACGCACGGGTACTCGACGGCGATCTCGTCGATGCGGTTGACGTGCTCTGCGACATGGTCTGTAACTCACTGATCACCGCTGCCGACGTCGCGGCGGAGCGGGGCGTGATCCTTGAGGAGATCGCCATGCACGACGACGACCCGAGCGACGTCGTGCACGATGTCTTCACCGCGGCCGTGCTGGGTGACACCGAGCTCGGCCGTCCCGTGCTGGGCACGATCGACTCCATTGAGGGCCTGGGCCGCGACACCATCGCCGACTACTACCGGTCCCGGTACACCCCGTCGGACACGGTGATCGCGATCGCCGGCAACATCGATCACGAGCGGACGCTCGCCCTTGTCGCGGCGGCGTTCGCCGACCGCCTGGGTGGGCCGGACGTCCCCGCCCCGGTGCGGGGGGGCTCCTACGCCTACCCGCAGGCCCGGGGCGTCGTGGTCAGCCAGCGTCCCACCGAGCAGGCACATGTCGTGCTCGGAACCGTGGGGATGGCACGCCGGGACCCCCGTCGGTTCGCCATGGGAATCATGTCCTCGGCGCTCGGCGGGGGAATGAGCTCACGCCTGTTCCAGGAGATCCGGGAGAAGCGGGGCCTTGCCTACTCCGTCTACTCGTTCGCGTCCCATTTCGCCGATGCCGGGCTGTTCGGCGTCTATGCGGGGTGTGCGCCCCGGCGTGCGGACGAGGTTCTCGCGCTCTGCCGCGAGCAGCTGGAGTTGATCGCGGCAGCGGGAATCACCGACGAGGAGCTCTCCCGGGCCAAGGGCCAGAGCCGAGGCTCGCTGGTACTGGGTATGGAGGACACCGGCTCGCGGATGAGCAGGATCGGCAAGAGCGAGCTCATGCACGGTGAGCTTCTGTCCGTGGACGAGGTGCTCGCCCGGGTGGAGGCGGTGACCCTGGATGACGTCAAGGGTGTCGCCACCGACCTGCTGGCCCGGCCGCTCGCTCTGGGCGTGATCGGTCCCTTTGACGATCACGACTTCGCGTCCGTGGTCGCCGGGTGACCGAAACGATCCGGGTCGGTGTGCTCGGCGCCCGGGGGCGGATGGGGTCGACGGTCCGCGCGGCCGTCGACGCCGCCGACGATCTCACCCTGGTGGCGGCGGTAGATCTCGGGGACGACTTCGCCAGCCTGCGCGAGGCCGACGTGGTCATCGACTTCACCCGGCCGGACGCCGTCATGGAGAACCTGCGATGGTGCCTGGACGCGGGCCTTCACGTGGTCGTCGGCACCTCGGGTTTTGACGGCGACCGGCTGGAGACGTTGCGCGGTTGGCTGGCCGGCACGCCGGAGCTCGGCGTGCTGGTGGCCCCGAATTTCAGTGTCGGCGCCGTGCTGATGATGCATTTCGCGGTCCAGGCGGCGCGTTTCTTCGAGTCGGTGGAGATCATCGAAATGCATCATCCCGGCAAGGTGGACGCCCCCAGCGGGACAGCGCTGCACACCGCGGAACTGGTGGCACAGGCACGGGTCCAGGCCGGTGGCGAACCGGCCGGACCGGATGCCACCGAGTCCGCATATGCCGGCGCCCGCGGCGCGCGGATCAGCGGGGTTCCCGTGCACAGTATCCGGCTTTCCGGCTTGGTCGCCCACCAGGAAGTGCTTTTTGGTGGCGCGGCCGAGACCCTGACCCTGCGTCACGACTCCTTCGATCGGACCTCGTTCATGCCAGGTGTGCTGCTCGGCGTGCGCCGGACTCCGGGACGTCCCGGCCTGACCGTGGGCCTGGAGGCCCTGCTCGAACTGTGAAGGTTCGTGTCGTTGTCGGTGTCGTGGTCGCCGCGGTCGTCTTCTATCTCGGCCTGATCGGCTGGCGAGGTGTCCAGCTGCTCACCCAGTCCAGCTGGACGGCCCGTGGGCTCGGCGTCGGCGTGCTGGCGCTGCCTGTGGTCGGGGTGGTCGTCATCCTGCGCGAGCTGGCGTTCGGGCGGGCGACCGAACGGCTGGGGCGCCACCTGCCGCAGGACGATCAGTCGAGCGACGCGCTGTCCCCGTTGCCACGGCGTCCGTCCGGCCGGATCGACCGGACCGCGGCTGACGAGGCCTTCGACCGTCGGCGCGCGGACGTCGAGGCGCAACCACGGGATTGGCGGACCTGGTACCGGCTCGCGGTCGCCTACGGCGATGCCGGCGACACCCGTCGGGGGCGCGCTGCGATGCGCCACGCAATCGCTCTGGAACGTATCCAATCTGCCGTGTGATCTCGATACGTTTCGGGGATGAGCGCGGGCGTCATCTACGGAATTGATCTTGGGACCACCTACAGCTGCGTTGCCCGGGTGAACAGATCGGGCGATCCCGAGGCGATTGCGCTGTCCGGCGGGGTGACCACGATGCCGAGCGTTGTGCTCTTCGTCGGTCCCGATGACTATGTCACCGGTGAACCCGCCCGCCAGCTCGCCCGCGCCCGCGCGGATGACGTCTGCGCGCTGGTCAAACGCCGGATGGGCGATGGTGACTGGCGCTTTGTGACGTCCGGGCGGGCGTGGTCCGCGCCGGCGGTGAGCAGCCTCATTCTGCGGGCGCTCGTCAGCGACGCAGCCTTCGCCGGTGGCGAGCCCATCCGTGACGCGGTCATCACCGTGCCGGCGTACTTCGGCGACGAGGAACGGCGGGCCACGGTCCTCGCCGGGCAGTACGCGGGCCTGTCGGTCGTTGACGTCATCAACGAACCGACGGCGGCGGCGCTCTCCTACGGTTTCGCCCGTTTCGACTCCGACGCGACCTTCGCCGGTCGCACGGCCCAGGAGGAGGTGGCGCTCGTCTACGACCTCGGCGGCGCCACGTTCGACGTGACCGTGGTCGAGCTCGCCGACCGCCGGATCTCGGTGGTCGCCATCGACGGCGACCACCGACTCGGCGGGGCCGACTGGGACGAAGCGCTCGCCCGGTACCTGTCCAGGCAGTTCCTGGACGCGCATCCGGGCGCCGCGGACCCGCTGGCCGACGCAGCGGCCGCCCAGGTCCTGCTATTGGCCGCTGAACGGACCAAACGCGAGCTCGGCGACCGGATGGAGACCACGGTTGCCGTCGAGCACGATGGACGCGTGCTGAAGGCGGTGGTGACGCGGGAAGATCTTGAACGGTTGACGGCCGGGCTGCTGGAGCGGACCGTGACCCTCACCCGCTCGGTACTCGCCGCGGCCAGGGCGCGGGGCGTCTCCCGGCTGGACCGCGTGCTGCTGGTCGGAGGTTCCGCCCGGATGCCGGCGGTGGCCCGCCGACTCGGCGCGGAACTCGGCGTGCCGGTCGAGCTGTGTGACCCCGACCTCGCGGTGGCCAAGGGCGCGGCTCTCTACGGGGAGAAGAAGGCCATCGAGCGCCTGGTCCTCGCGGACCTGGTGTCACGGGGGCAGCTCGCCGACGGCGCGGCGTCGGATGCCGCCGCGCCCGCGGACCTGGCCGCGGCCTGCAGGCGTCTTGCGGCAGCCTTCGGGATCACTGCCGAACGGGTCCGGCGTACCGTCGAGGTCCAGCTGGTCAACGTGGTCTCCCGCGGCTTCGGAGTGTTGGCGCTCGACCGTTTCGGTGAACGCTGCGCGGTATTCCTCGTCCACCGCAACGACCGGCTACCTGTGGTGGTCCGGCGCAACTTCGGTACCGTCCGTGATGATCAGGATACCGTCATGCTGCAGGTGGTCGAACAGGGCAGCGGCGCCGAGTCGACTCGGATCGAGGATTCCATGATTGTTTCCCGGGCGGAGATCACCGGGATCCCCCCCGGCTTCCCGGCCGGCACCCCCATCGAGATCATTTTTCGGATGGGATTCGACGGTGTTCTCGATGTGACCGCGTTGCACGAAGGTCTGGCCGACCGTCGCCTGACCGTGCGGGTGGAGACCACCGCGGCCCTGAGCCAGGCCGATGTCGCCCGGGAACGCGACGCGGTGGCCCGCTTGCGTCGGCGGTAGAGCTGACCGGGCACGAGCGAGGGTCGGTACGGTGTGGGCATGCGCGTGCAGGTCATCGCCCAGACGCAGTTCACCCCGCCGGCCGACGTCGACTGGAGCACCGACGTCGACGGCGGCCAGGCGTTGGCGGAGTTCGCCGGCCGGGCCTGCTACCAGAGTTGGTCGAAGCCGAACCCGGCCACGGCGACGAACGCCGGCTACCTGCGGCACATCCTTGATGTCGGGCACCTGTCGGTGCTGGAGCACGCCACCGTGACGATGTACATCACCGGGGTTTCCCGTAGCCTCACCCACGAGCTCGTCCGGCACCGCCACTTCTCCTACAGCCAGCTGTCGCAGCGTTATGTGCCCGCGCATGGCACCGCGGTGGTCGAGCCCGATGTCATCGCCGAGGATCCGCGGTTGCACGAGCTGTTCACCGAGGCCACCGCCACGGCTCTGGACGCCTACGGAAAGCTCCTGGAGGGGCTGGCGAAGCACTTCGCCGACGTGGCGGTACCGACGTCCCGGCGTAAGCAGGCCCGCCAAGCCGCCCGGGCCGTCCTGCCCAACGCCACCGAGACCCGGATCGTGGTGACCGGGAACTACCGGGCGTGGCGGCACTTCATCGCTATGCGGGCGAGCGAGGCCGCCGACACCGAGATTCGGGCACTGGCCATTGCCGTGTTGCGTGAGCTTCAGCAGCTGGCACCCAATGTTTTCAGCGACTTCGGGGTGACCAGCCTCGACGATGGAACCGAGATAGCCCTCAGCCCGCTGGCCGAAGGAGACGACGCATAACACATGTCCCCCGATGAGCTCCGGCGTATACACGCCTACTGGCGGGCGGCGAACTATCTGTCGGTCGGCCAGATCTACCTGCTGGACAACCCGCTGCTGCGCGAGCCGCTGCTGCCCGAGCACGTCAAGCGCCGGCTGCTCGGCCACTGGGGTACGACCCCGGGGCTCAACCTGATCTACGCGCACATGAACCGTGTGATCAAGGCGAACGATCTTAATGCGATCTACGTTATCGGGCCGGGCCACGGCGGTCCGGCCATCGTGGCGAACGCGTACCTGGAGGGCACGTACTCCGACGTCTACCCCTCGATCAGCCGGGATGCCGACGGAATGCGCAGGCTGTTCCGCCAGTTCTCCTTTCCCGGTGGTATCCCGAGTCATGTCGCGCCCGAGACTCCCGGTTCGATCCACGAAGGCGGCGAGCTCGGATACGTCCTCACCCATGCCTTCGGCGCGGCGTTCGACAATCCGGACCTGCTGGTCTGCGCGGTCGTCGGGGACGGCGAAGCCGAGACCGGGCCGCTGGCGGCGAGCTGGCACTCGAACAAGTTCCTGAACCCGGCCCGGGACGGCGCAGTGCTGCCGATCCTGCATCTCAACGGCTACAAGATTGCCCAGCCGGCCGTGCTCGCGCGCATTCCCGAGGCCGAGCTCGACCAGCTCATGCGTGGGTACGGATATCATCCATACCATATCAACGGCGGGGACCCCGCCGAGGTCCACCAGCGGTTCGCCGCCGTCCTCGACACGGTGGTCGCGGAGATCGAGGAGATCCAGGAGCGGGCCCGGGCGCACGGCGATTCCACCCGTCCGCTGTGGCCGATGATCGTTTTGCGCACACCGAAGGGCTGGACCGGCCCCGGTGTCGTGGACGGTGTCCCGGTCGAGGGCACCTGGCGTGCCCACCAGGTGCCGGTCTCCCACGTCCACGACAACCCCGAGCACCTCGCGGTGCTGGGGGAGTGGCTGCGCAGCTACCGGCCCGAGGAGCTGTTCGACGCAGCGGGCCGGCTTGTCGCCGAGCTTGCCGACCTCGCCCCGGTGGGCGACCGGCGGATGAGCGCCAACCCGCACACCAACGGTGGCGAGCTGCTGCGCGACCTCGCGCTGCCGGACTTCCGCACCTACGCCGTGGATGTGACGGTGCCCGCGAAGGCGTCCAGTGAAGCCACCCGGGTCCTCGGTGGATTCCTGCGGGACGTGATGGCGGCGAACTCGACGACGTTTCGGGTGATGGGTCCGGATGAGACGGCGTCCAACCGTCTCGGAGCGCTGTTCCAGGTCACATCCCGCGCCTGGAATGCCGAGATCGTCGACGGTGACGACGATCTCGCACCGGACGGCCGGGTCATGGAGGTGCTGTCCGAGCACCTGTGCCAGGGCTGGCTGGAGGGATATCTCCTCACCGGACGGCACGGCTTCTTCTCGTGTTACGAGGCGTTCATCCACATTGTCGACTCGATGGTGAACCAGCACGCGAAATGGCTGAAGACGACCCGTGACATCCCGTGGCGGCGCCCCATCGCGTCCCTGAACTACCTCCTCACCAGCCACGTCTGGCGGCAGGACCACAACGGCTTCTCCCATCAGGACCCGGGCTTCATCGATCATGTGGTCAACAAGAAGGCGGAGATAATCCGCGTGTATCTCCCGCCGGATGCGAACACGCTGTTATGCGTCGCGGATCACTGCCTACGCAGCCGGCATTACATCAACGTCATCGTCGCTGGAAAGCAGCCGGCATTGAACTACCTGTCGATGGATGCAGCGGTCGCCCACTGTACCCGCGGCATCGGTATCTGGGACTGGGCCAGCAATGATGACACCGATATGCCGGATGTCGTCATGGCCTGCGCCGGTGACATTCCGACCCTGGAGACGTTGGCCGCGGTCGACATCCTCCGGCAGGATTTCCCCGAGCTGAAGGTCCGGGTCGTCAACGTCGTCGACCTGATGCGTCTGCAGGATGAGTACGAGCATCCGCACGGCATGTCCCACGCCCGGTTCGATGCGCTCTTCACCGCCGACCGCCCGGTCATCTTCGCCTACCACGGTTACCCCTGGCTGATCCACCGCCTGACGTACAGGCGGATGAATCACCGGAACCTGCACGTCCGCGGGTATATCGAAGAGGGCACGACCACCACGCCGTTCGACATGGCGATGATGAACAATCTCGACCGCTTCCATCTGGTTATGGACGTCATCGACCGGGTTCCGGCCCTGGGCGCCCGCGCCGCGCACGTCCGGCAGAAGATGGTGGACGCGCGTATCGCGGCCCGGGCGTACACCCGCGACGTCGGCGAGGACATGCCTGAGATCTCCGACTGGACCTGGCCGTACTGACCCGTTGAGACTGACCCGTTGAGACTGGCCGGTGCCGTGAACGTCCTGGTGGTCAACGCGGGGTCGTCCAGCCTGAAACTTCGCCTCCTCGGGCCGGATGACGCCGTGCTGGCTGCGGTCGACCTCGGTGCCCGTGTGGGCCGCCCGGACCCGGACGAGGTCCGCACGGCGCTCGGTGACCTGACCCGGCTGGGCACACTGCGCGCAGTCGGGCACCGGATCGTGCACGGCGGAACAGCGTTCGTCGATCCGGTCGTCGTCACCGACCGGGTGACCAGGGAGCTGACCGCGCTGACCGCACTGGCGCCGCTGCACCAGCCGGCGGCGCTGGCGGCGCTGGCCCAGGTGCGAGCCGCGGTGCCCGACGTCGTGCAGGTTGCCTGCTTCGACACCGCCTTTCACGCCCGGATGCCACCCGCCGCGACCACCTACGCGGTGCCGGCGCACTGGCGTGATCATCTCGGCGTGCGCCGCTACGGCTTCCACGGCCTGTCCCACGCGTATGCGGCCCGGCGGGCGGTGGCGTTGACCGGCGGACGTCGGGTGGTCACGGCTCACCTCGGGTCGGGGGCATCGCTGGCCGCCGTCTGCGACGGTGTCGGTATCGATACGACCATGGGGTTCACCCCGTTGGAAGGTCTGGTGATGTCCACCCGTTCCGGCACGGTCGACCCGGGCCTGTTGCTGTGGTTGCAGACGTCGGTCGGCATGTCCGCGGATGATCTCACCGACGCCCTGTTCCATCGGTCGGGCCTGTTCGCGCTCGCCGGCACCGCCGACATGCGTACCGTCGTCGACCGTGCCGCCGCAGGCGAGCCTGACGGCTCGCTGGCCCTGGCGGTCTACCTGCACCGGCTGCGCGCGCAGATCGCGGCGATGGCCGCAGCCCTCGGCGGACTCGACACGCTGATCTTCACCGGCGGCGTGGGGGAGCGCTCCCCGGTGGTGCGTGCCGGCGCGGTGGCCGGGCTCGGCTTTCTCGGCGTGGCTGTCGACCCCGAGCGCAACGAGGCCCATACCGGCCCCGACTCCGACGTCACCGCCGCCGGCTCGTCGGTCCGGACGTTGATCGTCGAGGCTCGCGAAGATCTGGAGATCGCTCGCGGCGTCCGTGCGTGTCTTGCCGCTGGTCAACGTTGAGGACCGCCGTGATGGAGTCCTGAAGGTGAAGGGGTTCGCCGGCCCACTGTGGAGTGATCGAGGTGGGGTGGATGTGCGTGGTGGCTTCCTTGAGTCGGGTGAGAGGTTCACAACCGGCAGTGGTGGGGTGTTGGGATGGAATGACGGTTCCATCGGGTTTACGTACGGTGATGGTTTGGTCGGGATTGATGATGATGGTGAGCCCTGCTTCGTGTAGGGCATGGTGGTGGTGGCTGCAGATCAGGACGAGGTTGTCAAGGTCAGTCCGGCCGCCGTCGGCCCAGTGGATGGCGTGGTGGGCGTGCAGCCATCTGGTGTGGTCGCAGCCGGGGAACTGGCAGGTGCTGCGATCGCGAGCTTCCAGCAGGCGACGCAGCGTTTTCGGGACGGTGCGGTGGCGGCGGCCGGCGTTCGGATTGGCCACAGTGGCGTCGCAGGCGAGGCGCCGGATGGTTTCCGGGTGCAGCGCGATGCCGGGTTCGACGTCGCCGCGCGCATCCTCGGGCGGGGTTTCGCCGGTCAGGAGGGCTTGGTCGACGTGGATGTTGACGGTCCAGCGGGCGGGGTCGACCAACTGGGGTGCCTCGTTGCTGAGGAAGCCGGCAGCCACGGCTGTGAGCGCGTCAGCGTTTCCAGCCCGGTCGCGGGGAGGAGGCGTCTCCGTCGTTTCTCCTTCGGTGAGGCTGGTGTGAGCGGCGTCGATCGCTTTGATCAGGAGCGCGCCGTCCTCAGGTTCGAGGCGGGCGTGGACGACGAGGCTGCCGTCGTCGTCCCATCGCCAGAAGCAGGCGCGTCGGGCGCGTCGGGCGGCGACTTGCTCCAGCCCGTCGGCGCCGCGTAGACGGGTGTAGGCGGCGACGAGTCGCTCAAGCTGGCCAGCCGTGGCGTGCGTGGCCTGGCGGACCCATTCGGCCTCGGTGTCGACGTCTGCGACGCGGCTGATGGCACGGACCTTGGCGTAGGACAGCCGACCGGCAGCGAACGCCTCCCGCAACGCGGGGAGCTGTTCGAGGGCATGCCCGACGCGCAGATGTTCGTAGCCGGTGCGCAGGCCGACGCCGCATTTCCAGGACAGCCAATGTGCGCATGAGCGGATGCCGACCCCGCTCCAGCCTTCGCGGCGGTCGAACGCAGCCACGGTCAGCAGCCAGGCGCACATGGCCGCCGAGATCCGCCCGGCCCAGGCGCAGATCTCGGATTCGAGCTGGTGGAGGGGGCAGACTCCACATCGATTTCGAACATGTATTCGATTATGGGTCGGTTCCAGCTGTTCCGCAAGGGGTTGCGCGCGCAGGGCCCGGACGTTGCGCTCCGCGGAACACAATCTCTGCCCCGGCGCTTTCATGCCTGTCTGTCCGGTACGGGTATTGTCGCTCGCTGTGGTCACATTGCCGCCCCTCGGTCCGGGCAACGCAGCTCCGGGCAACGCCGGGCGTTGGCGGCGGTGGAGCGGCCGTGACGGTCGGGAGACCGCGAGGTTCCTCGACATCACCGATATCGATGACATCACCGCGACGCTGTTGGCTCCGCCACCGGAATACGCGGGTCTCCGGCGCCGGGTGGTGGACCAGTTCACTCTCCTGAGCGCGAACCGGTGCCAGCTCCAGCGATCGGTCAACTGGGGTCCACTGGATCCGTTACTCACCGCCGTCGCCCGTCGGCATGGCCTGCTGACCCGCACCGGTGGTCGGTTACCCGACGAGGTTTCGCTGTTACTGCCGATCTCGACGATGCCGAAGCGGGCGTTGGTCGCGTTCAATCTGGTCGGGCCGGGCGGGTCGGACGCCCATCTGATGCCCTATCCGGCAAGTGTGACAACTCAGGGTAACCTCATTGTGCGGCTGGCGGAGCACATCGGTTATCCGCCGTCGGAGGCATCACGCTTCGTCGTCGATGCGATCTCCCGGTTCCGGCCTGGCCGGTTCAGCGGTAACCATCCGGGGCTCGTTCCACGACGCGGTGCGTCGCTCGGTGTGCGGGCGATACGTGAATATCTCAACAAGGAGGCGGAGCTGGCTGTGTCGGAGGCGACGGTCCGGTCGTGGGCCGCCCTCGTCGCCGACACCGAGGCCATCCTGAGCCAGGCGCTGGCCGAACCGCCCGACCCGCTGAGCAGCGCAGACAATCTGCTGTTGGCCGTGGGGGAGCTGTGTCGCGATCTTCGCGTACCCGTCGACATCGACGAGGCCGGTATCGAGGCGTATCTGCTCGACTTCGTGGCGTGGATCGATGCGCTCGGTGGGGCCGGCGCCGAGGCGGTTCCGGTGCTGTCCACGGTCGCAGAGTACGGCCGGCGTTGGGAGGCGCTCGCGGCGGTGACGCTTGATCCCTACCGGCCAGCTCTGATCAAGATGCAGGAGGAGCGCCGGACGGTCCTGGACCGGTGGAGCCCGTTGCGTGGTGGTGACCAGTCGCTGTGGAGCTGGCTCGTCAATCCGACCGCGCTGGTGGATCTTGATCCGGGGGGTCCGGGAAGCTACCACGTCAGTGTGGGGACCGACGACACGAGCATTGAGATTCGCCATCCGGCCGTGATTGACTTGTATAATCGGCCAGTCGAACGTATGTTCGTAGAAGACCTTCAGCGAAACCGTGAGGTGTATGCGTACTACACGACCGACGCGCGCCGTCCGGTGCGTGCGAAGCTGCTTGTGGGGCTCAGCGTCTCGCGCGACATCTGGCGGGTGAACCTGGCGATCCTGACTCTGATGATCTTCACGGTGGGGCTGTCGGTGTTGCCTTTCCAGTTGAATGTCAATGCGGTGACCGTGGTCACCGTACCGTCGTCGTTCGCGGCCACCTTGCTGCTGACCCGGGAGCGCAGCAGCCTGGCGGCATGGGTCCTTGAGCCTTTCAAGCTCGCCCTGCTTGTCCTGCTGGTGGCCTTGGCGGTCACTGCTGGCGCACGGGCCGCGTTTGACTGGCACACCTCCGCGTAGCGACCGAGAGAGTAAACTGATCGTCGACACCCGAGGACGGGATGGTTGGCATGCCGAAGAACTACGGCCAGGGCGTGGGCGTTGACTCCTGGCGTGCTGGTGGTCTGCAGGGCCTTGTCCGGCTCGGCCGGATCGAACTGTGGACGAGGCTGGATCGCAACATGCTGCGACCGCCCGATGATGCTCCCGCCGCGGGAGCATCATCATCACGTCGCCGTCATCATCGGGATGCCGACGACTTGGCGTAGCCGTATGGTCGAGGTTCCCCAGGCGGACGTTGCCTGACAAGGCACTAAGGTGACCGACATGTCAGTGTTGTCCCGAGCGCCCTTCGGTCGCATGATCACTGCGATGGTCACCCCGTTCGCCGCGGGTGGCAAACTTGATCTTGATGGTGCCGCTGGGCTCGCCGAGCATCTGGTGGACGCCGGGAACGAAGGCTTGGTCGTCAACGGCACCACCGGGGAATCGCCTACCACCTCGGATGCGGAAAAGGAAGAGCTGCTGCGCGTGGTGGTCGAGACGGTTGGTGCCCGCGCCGCGGTGATCGCCGGGGTGGGCACCAATGACACTCGTCACACCGTGGAGTTGGCCAGGGCTGCGGAGAAGGCCGGCGCGTGCGGTCTGCTGGTGGTGAGCCCCTACTACAACAAGCCCCCGCAGGCGGGGCTCCTCGTGCACTTCACCGCCGCCGCCGACGCAACCGGCCTCCCGGTGATGATTTACGACATACCTGGCCGTAGCAGTGTGTCGGTGGCAACAGATACGCTGGTGCGACTCGCCGAGCATCCGCGGATCGTGGCGGTCAAGGACGCCAAGGACGACCTTGGAGCGTCATCGTGGGTCCTTGCCCGCACGGGTCTTGCGTACTACTCCGGGACGGACATGCTCAACCTCCCGTTGTTGTCGGTAGGTGCCGTCGGGGTGGTAAGCGTCGTCGGGCATGTCGCCACCAGCCGGATCCGCTCGATGATCGACGCTTTCGACGCAGGTGACGCGGTCCGTGCCCGTGCTCTGCACATGAGTCTGCTTCCGGCGTACGAGGGCCTATTCAGGAACCAAGGTGTGATCATGACAAAGGCTGCTCTCAATATGGCAGGACTGCCCGCTGGCGGTGTCCGCCCGCCACTGGTCGACGCGACGGACGATGAACGCGAGCGACTGCGTGTCGACCTCGCCGCGGCCGGGGTCGATCTCTGCGTGGACGCGAGCGCGACGGTGGGGTCCGCGTGAGCCATCCCCATCCCGGGTTGGGAACGCCACCGCCGCTGCCCCCGGACGGTCTGCGCATCGTCGCGCTCGGCGGCCTGGGCGAGATCGGCCGCAACATGACCGTGTTCGAGTTCGACGGCCGGCTGCTCATCGTCGACTGTGGGGTCCTGTTTCCCGAGACGGACCAGCCGGGCGTCGACCTGATCCTTCCCGACTTCACTGCGATTCGGGACAGGCTCGACGCGATCGATGCGGTCGTGCTCACCCACGCGCACGAGGACCACATCGGCGCCGTGCCCTACCTGCTACGTGAGCGTGCGGACATTCCGTTGGTCGGTTCCCGGCTGACCCTTGCGCTGATGGTGGCCAAGCTCGCCGAGCATCGCATCAGCCCGGTCACGATCGAGGTCCGGGAGGAACAGACCCAGAGCTTCGGCCCGTTCAACTGCGAGTTCTTCGCGGTCAACCACTCCATTCCGGACGCTTTGGCTGTCGCGATCCGCACTCCGGCGGGCCTTGTGCTGCACACCGGCGACTTCAAGATGGATCAACTACCCCTTGACGGCCGCCTGACCGACCTCGGTGGTTTCGCCCGGCTCGGCCGGGAAGGCGTCGATCTGCTTCTGTCCGACTCCACCAATGCCGAGGTACCGGGTTTTGTCACATCCGAGCGGGAGATTGCCCCGGTGCTCGACGGCGTGTTCCGGGATGCCAAGAAGCGGATCATCGTCGCGTGCTTTGCCAGCCATGTGCACCGGGTTCAGCAGGTTCTTGACGCGGCGGAAGCTCACGGTCGCTCGGTGTGCTTCGTCGGGCGGTCGATGGTCCGTAACATGGGGGTGGCCCGCGATCTCGGGCTGCTCAGGGTGCCGACCGGCCTTGTGATCGATCTGCGGGATGTCGGTGCGTTGCCCGACCGCAACATCTGCCTGGTCTCGACCGGGTCCCAGGGCGAGCCATTGTCGGCGCTGTCGCGGATGGCCAACCGCGACCACGCCATCCAGATCCAGGCCGGCGACACGGTGGTGCTGGCCTCCAGCCTGATACCCGGCAACGAGAACGCGGTCTACCGGGTGATCAACGGTTTGGCTCGCTGGGGCGCGAAGGTCGTTCACAAGGGGGTGGCAAAGGTCCACACCTCCGGCCACGCCCCAGCAGGCGAGCTGCTCTACGTCCTCAACGCTACCCGGCCGTCCAACGTGATGCCGGTGCACGGCGAATGGCGACACCTGCGGGCACACGGCGCGCTCGCCGAGGCCAGTGGTGTACCCGCCGACAGGGTGGTGCTGGCCGACGACGGCATGGTCGTCGACCTCGTCGACGGGCAGGCGAACATCACCGGTGTGGTCCCGTGCGGCTATGTCTACGTCGACGGGCTCGCGGTCGGCGACGTCGGCGAACCAAGCCTGAAGGATCGCCGCATCCTGGGCGAGGAGGGCTTCATCACGATCATGGTTGTCGTTGACGCGGCGTCCGGAAAGGTCGTGGGTGGTCCGGAACTGTCGACACGGGGCTTTTCCGACACCCACGATGCTTTCGAGCAGGTTCGCGGACTGGTCACCGACACGTTGGCGGAAGCGATGCGGTCGGGGATGATCGACGTCGGCGCGCTCCAGCAGCTGGTACGTCGCACGGTCGGGCGCTGGGTCAGTGACACCTATCGACGTCGTCCGATGATTATTCCGGTTGTCGTCGAGGTCTGATCCGGCCCGGGGCGACGCGCCCGGAAGGTCGCGGTTGCCCGATGTCAGCGCCGCGGACCTGTACCCTCGGCGCGTGGCCACGCGGGCAGGTGGCACGCGTACGCGTGCCCAGGGCGGGACGGCGAGCTCCCGAGCCGCGCCCGCGCGGCGCCCGCCGGCGAAACCCCGGTCGAATGCACAGTCGAAGGGACAGAAGGGCGGTCGCGCAAAGGCGCCGCCACGCAAGCCCAGCGTGCCCTTCACGCTGCTGATCGCCCGGAGCGTCATCCGGTTGACGGTGCGTTTCTGGCTCGCTGCGGCCACGCTGTTGGGCAGTCTGCTACGCCGAATCGGCCGCGGCGCTCGTGACCTTCACATCGACGGGACCCACCAGCGGGACGGTGTGGCGCTCGCCGCGCTTGGTGCCACCGTCCTCACGGCGGCGGCAGTCTGGTTTCACGCCGCCGGGCCGGTCGGACGGGTTGTCTCCGTGGTGCTGCACTTCCTGGTCGGCGTGGGCGCGGTGGCGCTGCCGCTGTTCGGCTTGGGCGCGACCTGGAGACTTGTCCGCAGTCCCAGCGATCCAGACAGCCGCGGTCGGGTGGTGATCGGCTGGACCGCGTTCGCGTTGGGCGCGCTGGGGATCGTGCACCTGGCGCGCGGAGTTCCCGACTTCGCCGCCGGCCAGCACGCGATGGGGAGGGCGGGTGGGCTTGCCGGGTTCCTCGTCAGCTCGCCGTTGACTGGTGCCGTGACGGCCTACCTGGCCGCCCCGCTCCTGATTCTGCTCAGCCTGTTCGGCGTTCTCGTGATCACGAAGACGCCGATCCGCGCGGTTCCTGACCGGCTGCGAGACCTGCAGGACAAGCTCCTGGTGGGCATCCTCGCCGCCGATGACCGGGATGACGTCGACCGGGATGACGAACCGGACGACAGGCGGGGCAGGGATCAAGCTGCGTCGGTCGAAGGACGGCAGCTCGTTGACGATCTGCTGGGAATCACCTCGGCAGACGTCTTCGACATCGACGCGCCGGCGAGTGACGCGCCGGCGGCTGAAGAGCCGGCGAGTGACGCGCTGGCGGCTGAAGAGCCGACGGCTGAAGAGCGGGCGCCCGTGCCGAGAGCCCGGCGCAGAACGCCGAAGGTGCCCGACCCGGCCCCGGTGATGCACTTCGTGGCGCCCAGCGCGGGTGGCGGTGTGGACAGCACCTACGTGCTGCCGTCGCCGACCCTGCTGCAACGGGGAACGCCGCCGAAGGTGCGGTCGGCCGCGACGGACACGGTGATCGCCTCACTGACGGATGTGTTCTCCCAGTTCCGGGTCGACGCCCGGGTGACTGGCTTCACCCGCGGGCCGACGGTGACCCGCTACGAGGTGGAGCTCGGTTCGGCCGTGAAGGTGGAGCGGATCACCCAGCTGGCCAAGAACATCGCGTATGCCGTCAAGAGCGCCGATGTCAGGATCATCAGTCCGATCCCGGGCAAGAGCGCGGTCGGTGTCGAGATCCCCAACACCGACCGGGAGCTGGTCTCCCTCGGTGACGTCCTGCGCAGCACCGAGGCGACCGGTAACCCACATCCGCTGATGGTGGGGCTGGGCAAGGACATCGAGGGGGGGTATGTCGTCGCGAACCTGGCGAAGATGCCCCACATCCTCATCGCGGGCGCCACCGGCGCCGGTAAGTCGACCTGTATCAACACGCTGATCACAAGTGTGCTGGCGCGGGCCAGCCCTGACCAGGTGCGGTTGGTGCTGGTCGACCCGAAACGGGTCGAACTGACCAACTACGAGGGCATCCCACATCTGATCACGCCGATCATCACGAATCCGAAGAAGGCCGCGGACGCGCTGGCCTGGGTTGTCAAGGAGATGGAGAACCGGTACGAGGATCTTGCCGCCTGCGGGGTTCGCCACGTCGACGACTTCAACCGCAAGGTCAGAGCGGGAGAGATCGTGGCGCCGCCGGGCTCGGAGCGGGTGTACGTGCCGTATCCGTACATCCTGACGATCGTCGATGAGCTCGCCGATCTGATGATGGTGGCGCCACGGGACGTGGAGGACGCGATCTGCCGGATCACGGCCATGGCACGAGCCGTCGGCATCCATCTTGTGCTGGCGACCCAGCGCCCGTCGGTGGACGTGGTGACCGGTCTGATCAAAGCGAACGTGCCGTCGCGGTTGGCGTTTGCGACCTCGTCCCTGGCGGACAGCCGGGTCATCCTCGACCAGGCCGGTGCCGAGAAGCTGGTCGGGCTCGGTGACGCACTCTTCCTGCCGATGGGTGCGGGCAAGCCGGCTCGTATCCAGGGCGCCTTTGTTTCCGAGGAGGAGATAGCGGCGATCGTCGCCCATACCAAGGAACAGGCGACTCCGGCGTTCCGCGAGGATGTGTTCGTCGGTCAGGGCGAGTCCAAGAAGGACGTCGACGAGGACATCGGCGACGATCTTGCTTTGTTCCTGCAGGCGGTGGAGCTGGTGGTGTCCACCCAGTTCGGGTCGACGTCGATGCTCCAGCGCAAGCTGCGGGTGGGTTTCGCCAAGGCCGGCCGGTTGATGGACCTCATGGAAAGCCGCGGAATCGTCGGGCCCAGCGAGGGCTCGAAGGCGCGGGACGTGCTGGTCATGCTCGACGAACTTGAGGGTCTCCTGACAACCCTGCGTAATGGATAGCAAGCGTCCTGGTGGTCCTGAGGATCGGCTTTCGGCTGGTGGCCGACGACCGTAGACTCAAGTCCACTGATCTGACCGGTGCGGAGGTTGGCCATGCGGTCCGATGCTGGCGTGGGTGCGGCGCTTGCCGCGGCCCGTGGCGCGCGGGGCATGTCCGTTGCCGAGGTCAGTGAGCGGACCCGTATCCGTGTGACGTTGATCAAGCAGATGGAGAACGAAGACTTCGCCGGTTGCGGCGGCGTGGTGTACGCACGTGGTCACATTCGGAGTATCGCTCGTATGTTGGAGATCGATCCGGAACCTTTGATCGCCGACTACGACCGGGTGCACGGCCGGGTGCCGGAGGCGCCTGTGCATCTGCCCCGGGAGTTCGACCCGCTTATCGCCGGCGGCGGGCCGCGACGTCAGGGTTTCGCCCGGATGCCGGCGGTAGCCATCTCGCTGGCATCGGTGTGCGTGCTGGTCGGCCTCGCCGTCGTGCTGACTCCGGGCGGGTCAGGCGGGACTGCCGGAGTCGCGCAGGGCGCCACCGCCGCTGTCGTTGCGCCGTCGTTGCAGGGTGGGGCCGCGCCGGCCCAGCCCGCCACCACACCCCGGCCGACGACACCGCCGCCGGCCGGGGTGAACGTCCTCGTGGCGGTTCGTGGTGATCCGAGCTGGCTGGAGGTCCGCGACGAGAGTGCCCGGGTTCTGCTACAGCAGATCCTGCAGCCCGGTGACAGCCGCACAGTCACGGCCGATCGTTCCATGGAGATCAAAATGGGGAATGCGGGGGCCGTTGACGTGTCCTGTAATGGGCGGAATCTGGGGCCGAGTGGGAACCCTGGCCAGGTTGTCACCGTCCGCGTCGGTCTCGGTACCTCGGGAGACTGCATCGTTGGTGGTGCGGCGCCCCGGTAGCCTGACGTCGTGCCCGATCGCCCCGTTCGCAGCGTCGCCCTGATCACATTGGGATGTTCCCGTAACGATGTGGACTCCGAAGAGCTGGCAGCGCGGCTCGGTGTCGACGGCTGGACGGTGGTCGACGATCCGAGTGGCGCCGACGCCGTGGTTGTGAACACCTGCGGTTTCATCGAGGTCGCAAAGAAGGACTCGATCGACACCGTGCTCGCCGCCGCCGACCTGCGTGACAGTGACGGGGGCCCGCGGGCGGTGGTCGCCGTGGGGTGCCTGGCTGAGCGGTACGGCCGGGAACTGGCGGACAGCCTGCCGGAGGCGGACGCGGTACTGGGTTTTGATGCCTACCCGGCGCTGGGGCGACATCTGGATGCCGTGCTGCGCGGTGAGACGCCACGCGCACACACCCCGCGTGACCGGCGGACCCTGCTTCCGATCACTCCCGTGGACCGGCAGCGGGTCGACCGCCCGGCACCGGAAGTCCTGCGGAAACGCCTGGTCGGCGGTCCGGTCGCGCCATTGAAGATCTCCAGTGGATGCGACCGTCGCTGTGCGTTCTGTTCGATTCCGACGTTCCGCGGCTCGCATGTCTCCCGTCCACCGCAGGAGGTCATGGCCGAGGCAGAGTGGCTGGCCGGTCAGGGCGTGCGGGAACTGGTCCTGGTCAGTGAGAACTCGACCTCCTACGGCAAGGACCTGGGGGACCTGCGGGCGCTGGAGAAGCTCCTTCCCCAGCTGGCCGCGATCGCAGGTGTCGTGCGCGTCCGGGCCGTGTACCTTCAGCCGGCGGAGGTGCGGCCGTCCTTGCTGGAGACGCTACTGACGACATCCGGGGTCGCCCCTTATCTCGATCTGTCGTTCCAGCATGCGAGCCCGTCGGTACTTCGGCGGATGCGCCGCTTCGGCGGCGCTGACGCCTTCGGTGACCTACTGGCCCGGGCGCGCGCCTTCGCCCCGGAGCTCGGGGCACGTTCGAACGTGATCCTCGGTTTTCCGGGCGAGACCTCGGCGGACGTCGCGATTCTCGAGCGTTTTCTCGCCGATGCCGATCTTGATGCCGTCGGGGTCTTCGGCTATTCCGACGAGGATGGCACCGAGGCGGCCAGCCTGCCCGACAAGGTCACCCCGGCAACCGTGCGCCGGCGTCAGCAACGGGTTACCGACCTGGTCGAGCAGCTGACCGCCGAGCGGGCACAGCGGCGGATCTCCTCGGTCGTCGAGGTTCTCGTGGAAGAGGTCGTCGGCGGGCTGGCGCATGGGCGGGCGGCCCATCAGCAGCCCGAGGTTGACGGCGCATGCACCGTTGCGTTGCCGGCCGGATCGGTCGCGGAGGTCCGGGTGGGGGATCTGGTGAGCGCCACGGTGGTTGCGACCGAGGGCGTTGATCTGATCGCCGAGTTCGCCGAGTTCGTCAATGTCGTTGATTCCGTGTCGAGGTGAGTGCACCCGGGCCGGGTACTGCCGTCAGCCGGATGAACCTGGCCAACGCACTCACCGTCCTGCGGCTCGCGCTCGTGCCGGTGTTCGTGGCGTTGATGTTCGTAGCCGGTGGTCACGTCACGGGCTGGCGGGTGGCCGCATGTGTCGCGTACGCGGTCGCGGCGCTGACCGATCAGATTGACGGGTATGTTGCCCGCAGCCGGAGCCTCGTCACCGATTTCGGGATCATCCTCGACCCGATCGCGGACAAGGCACTGACCGGCGCCGCGCTGGTGTCCCTCTCCCTCCTGGGTGACCTGCCGTGGCCGGTGACCGTCGTCGTCGCGGTCCGGGAGGTCGGTGTGACGCTGCTGCGGTTGTGGGTGATCCGGCGTGGGGTCATGGCGGCCAGCCGCGGTGGCAAGCTCAAGACCCTGTTGCTCAACTGTGCGCTCGGTCTCTATGTTCTACCGCTGGACGGGGTGGGCGCGTCAGCCAGGGCGGTCATTCTGGCTGCCGGTGTGCTGGTCGCGGTCGTCACGGGTCTGGATTATGTGGGGCGGGCACTGGCCTTGCGGCGGGCGGCGACGCAGGTTACCGAAAGAGCGCTGGAGGACAGCGATGCGAGTTGAACTGCTGGCCGTGGGAGACGAACTGCTTTTCGGAGACATTGTCAACGGCAACGCCGCATGGCTCGGGCGGCAGCTCGCGGACGTGGGTGTCGTGCTGAAGACCTCCACGGTGGTGGGTGACGACGTCGAGATGATCGCGGCCAGGATTGCCGAGGGCCTCGGTCGGGCGGACGCCGTCATCATGACCGGTGGGCTGGGGCCGACCCAGGACGATGTGACCCGCGAGGGGATCGCCCGGGCCGCCGGGGTGGGGCTGCGCCGGGACGCCTTCCTGGAGGCGATGCTGCGTAGGCGTTTTCGTGCGCTCGGGCGGGAGGGCCCGGCCGCCGGCGGCGTCGTGGCGCCGGAGATGAACTACCGCCAGGCGGACATACCCGAGGGTGGCGAGCCGTTACCCAACGAGGTCGGTACGGCACCCGGCATCCAGCTGGAGATGGCGGGTGGGGTGGTATATGCGATGCCCGGGGTGCCGCACGAGATGTACCCGATGTTCACCGGGTCGGTCCTGCCGGATCTGCTCCGCCGGGCGGGCGAGCCCGCGGTCGTGGTGCACCGGGTGCTGCGGACCGCCGGGGTCTGGGAGTCGGTGGTCGCCCACGCCCTCGCCGAGGAGATCGACCGGCTCGCCCCGATCGGCAACCCGACGATCGCCTTTCTCGCCAGCGGCGGTCAGACCCGGGTCCGGATCAGCGCCCGGGCCGGTGACCGGGCGCAGGCCTACACGCTCATCGAGCCGGTCGAGGCGGCGGCGCGGGCAGCCCTGGGCAGTGCGCTCTACGGCGTCGACGACGACACGTTGGAGGGAACCGTCCTGGGCCTGCTCGCAGACCGGGGCGAGACCCTCGCGGTCGCCGAGTCGTTGACGGGCGGTCTACTCGCGGGGCGCCTCACCGACGTCCCGGGCGCGAGCGCGGTGTTCCACGGCGGCGTGGTCACCTACGCAACCGACGCCAAGGTGTCGGTGCTGGGCGTCGACGCGGGGCTGCTGGCCACCAGCGGCGCGGTGTCGACCGAGGCGGCCGCGGCGATGGCCACCGGCGTCCGGGACCTGCTCGGGGCGACCCACGGGCTCGCGGTGACCGGCGTGGCCGGTCCCGACGAGCTGGAGGGCAAGCCGGTCGGGACGTTGCACATCGGTATCGCGGGGCCGTTCGGCGTGGTGACCAGGTCTGCCCGCCTGCCCGGAGACCGGCCGCAGAACCGTACCTACGCCGTTGTCCAGGCATTGGACGCTCTTCGGCGTACCCTGGCAGTTCATACGTGCCAGCCGGGATGAATCGCGGACGCGGGTTGCTTACATAGTTACATTCGCATCAACGGTCGGCCATCCCGGTGGACGGCAGGTATACGGTAAGGCCCAGCCCGAGGACGAAGGAGGAGGCACGATGGTCCTGCTCCGACGCATGCTCGGCGAGGCATTGCGCCGCCGCCGTCAAGATCAACATCGAACCCTCCGTGAGGTGTCCTCCGCCGCGAGGGTATCGCTCGGATACCTCTCCGAGATCGAACGTGGGCAGAAGGAGGCGAGTTCGGAGCTGCTCGCCGCGATCTGTGCGGCGCTCGGTGTCCGGCTGGCCGATCTGCTCCGTGAGGTGAGCGACGACCTGGAGCTCGCCGAGTTCGCCGCCGGTGGGTCGGCGCGGGTTGGCGGCCCGATGGCGGGTATGGCGCCCATGGCGCCCATGGCGGCCATGGCGGCACGCGGGGGCGGCACATCCACCGCCGTGGTGGAGCGCGCAGCTTAGCTTCGCGGCGCAGCGCCGGCGTGGGACGATCGGTGCATGGCGAACGTCGTCCGCAAGTTCTACCGCTACCTGTCTGCATCGGCGAACCGGAAGCTGGACGACCGGGCTGATCCGCGGGTCCAGATCGACCAGGCGATTACTGAGGCCCAGCGCCAGCATCAGGCACTCGTCGGGCAGGCCGCCGCCGTGGTGGGTAACCAGCGGCAGCTGGAGATGCGGATGGCACGTCAGATCGACGAGGCGGAAAGCCTGGCCGCATCCGCGCGTCAGGCCGTCATACTCGCCGATGCGGCCAATGCGAACGGCGATGCGACCGGCGGCGAACGGTACGAGCAGACCGCACGGGCTTTCGCCGGCCAGCTCGTGGCCGTGGAGGGTTCTCTGGAGGAGCTCAAGGCCCTGCACCAACAGGCCACCTTCTCGGCAGAGCAGGCCCGTCGTGCCGTCGAGGACAACACCGCGCGGTTGCAGGGGCAGCTTGCCGAGCGCGCGCGCCTGCTGACCCAGATCGAGCATGCCGCCATGCAGGAGCAGCTGAGCAAGGCCCTTGATGGAATGTCCCAGCTGACTCCGCCGGGTGACACCCCCACGCTGGCGGAGGTCCGCGACAAGGTCGAGCAGCGCTACGCGGTATCCCTGGGACGCCATGAACTTGCCTCCCAGGGCGTGGAGGCCCGGATGTTGGAGATCCGCAGGGCGACCATGGACGCGAAGGCGTCCAATCGGCTGACCGAGATCCGCACAGCGCTGTCCGCCGACAAGCGCTCCCCGGACCAGTTGGAATCCTGACCCGATGCTGGTGACCCGATGCTGGTGAATTACCTACCGGAGTGGCTGCGCGCCGACGTTGAACGCCGGAGCCTGGTACGCGGTGAGCGGCGGCTCGTCCGGGGGCACGCTCGCCGCCGGCGGCGGGCCGAGCGGTCCACCCGGCTGTGGATCGGGGTGGCCGTCCTCGCCCCGGCGATCGCGGCGGTGGAGGGCAGCTGGGGGTGGCTGGTCGTGGCGGCCGGCGCGTTGGCCCGGGCAGGCCTGGCCTGGCACCAGGCACAGGGTGCCGCGTCGTTGTCGCCCGTGGTCCTGCCGCTGCCGAGCGCACCCCTACCGTCGCGGGTACGCCTGTACGGGTCGGCCGCGGCGGACCCGTTGCAGCGCGGTGAGGCGGCAATTGCCGCGCTTGCGGCGATCATGCGGGCGTCGCCGCCGGGACCGGCCGCCGAGGCGGTCCGCGCGGCGATGGCATCGGCCGCGGAGGTGGTGGACAGCCTGCGGAATCGGGCCCAGCACGTCCTGGCCTGCGAGTCGGCGGCTCGGGCGGTTGCCGACGCCAGCCGCCGTGCCGAGATCATTTCGACGGTCTCGGACCTGGTGAGCGCGATGAACGCCGCGGTGCAGGCGTTGGACGCCATGCTGGCCGCCGCCACCGACCTGCTCGCCTCAACGGTCTCGACCGTCTCAACGCCGTTGACGCCGGGGCAGCTCGACGGTCTTGACCGCCAGACGGCCACCCTGCGGGCCTTTGCCGAGGGCTTGCGTGACCTCAGGCGCTGATCTCAGGGGCTGACCTCAGGCGCGCAGCCGCAGGCCGCCCGGAGTGTGCTGGAAGCCCGCGCGTTCCAGCGCACGGCCGAGTTCGCCGCCGAGCAGGTCATGAGCAAGCCGCAGCTGGCCGCCGGCCCTGCGGACGGTGTCCACGAGGGCGTCCGCCGCCGGTGCCAGGACCGTGAACTCGTCCGTCCAGGTCAACACGGTCCTGCCACCGCGTTCGACATACATGATTAACTCGCCGTCGACCAGGACGACCAGCGCGCCGGGCGTGCGCCCTGGTCGGTGCCCACCGCCGGCCGGTGCGGGCCATGGCAATGCCGCGCCGTAGGGGTTGGCGGGATCGGCCGCGGCCAGCACGACCGCACCCGACGGTGGCGTGGTGGCCCGCAGCCGGTCGACCGCGCCGGTGACGGCGAACTGAGCCGCCCCGAGGGACTCCACGAAGTAGCCGCGCCGGCATCGGCCGGAATCTTCGAATGCCGACAGGACGCGGTACATCCCGGCGAAGCCGCCTGGGATCCGTTCGGCGCCGACCGCACCGCGGGTGACGATCCCATACCGTTCGAGCATCGCTTCGGCCTGTGCGTGGGCTCGCAGCGTCGGATCCGGATCACGTTCGGGCAGCAGGGACCAGCGGCCGGCGACCGTCGGTGGGCCGCCGCGGCGCGGCATGGCCGGACGCGGGATGCGCTGGTTGCTCCGGTGGGTACCGCGCCCACCGCTCAGCGCGGCTCGCAATGGGGCGAAGGTGTCGTTGGTGACCAGGCCCGCCCACACCAGGTCCCACAGGGCGCTTGCGAGCGCGGTGTCGTCGAGACTGGTGACCCGGTCGGACAAGGTCCGGAAGAACAGCGCAGCCTGTCCGTCGAGGGCCGCCAGCACCGCGCCGTGCAGCGGGGTGCTGGCGGCGTCCGGTACCGCCGGGGGCAGCAGCAGGGCCGCGGCGTCCGCTGGCACCAGGGTCACCCAGCCGTCGTTGCCGGGCAGGCCGCCGGCCCCTGCCCACAGTACCTCGCCAGACACGCACAGCTCATCAAGCAGTGCCGGGCTGTAGCCCGACACCCGGCTCGGCAGGACGAACTGTTCCCAGGCGCTGGCCGGGACAAGCGCACCCTGAAGTTGTTCGACGGTCCGGGCCACCGCGTCGATGCCGTGCGAGCCCGTACCGCCGCCCCCGGGAGAGACCCCCTGCCAGCCTGGCAGAAACCGGGCGAACACCTGGACGGGTACCGGCTCGACAGCACGCCGCGACGCCGCGAGGCTGCGCCGGCGAAGTGCCCGTAGGACGCCTTCGTCACACCACTGTTCGCCGGTGCCGCCCGGGCGGAGCTCGCCGCGCACGAGCCGGCCGGTGCCGACCATCCGTTCCAGACCGGCGCTGACCACCCCGACGCCCAGACCGAACCGGTGCGCCACCGCTTCGGTGTCGAACGGCCCGTGCGTGCGGGCATATCGCGACAGCAGGTCCCCCAGGGGATCGACGACGGTCGCGGTGAAGGTCCCGGGAACACCGAGGGGAACCGGTACGCCGAGGGCGTCGCGCAGTCGCCCGGCGTCCTCGATCGCCACCCAACGTTGCGTACCAGCGATGCGCACCCGCAGCGCGCGGTGTGTGTCGGCAAGTTCGGCGAGCCAGGCCGTGGTCGCTCCCCGAGCCAGTGCCTCGGCGGTGGTGAGGTCGCCGACCACCCGCAGCAGATCGGCTGTGCCCTCGACGTCGTGCGCACGGCGGTCGGGCGCCAGCTGTTGGAGCTCGGCCTCGAGCTGTGCCAGCACAGCCGTGTCGATCAGTTCGCGCAGATCCGCCTGACCGAGCAGCTGCGCGAGCAGGGAACTGTCCAACGCCAGTACCTGGGCCCGGCGTTCGGCCAGTGGCGTGTCACCGGCGTACATGAACGCGGCGACATAGCCGAACAGCATCGAACGGGCGAAGGGCGACGGCGTGGCGGTCTCGACCTCCACCACACGCATGGTTCGTGACGCCACGTCACGCATCAGCCCCGTCAGCGCGGGGACGTCGAAGACGTCCTGCAGGCATTCCCGCATGGTCTCCAGCACGATCGGGAAGTTGTCGAAGCGTGCCGTCACCGCCAGCAGATGGGCGCTGCGCTGGCGCTGCTGCCACAGTGGCGTTCGCCGGCCAGGGGTACGTCGGGGCAGCAGCAGCGCCCGGGCGGCACACTCGCGGAACCGACTCGCGAACAGCGCGCTCGTGCTGACCTCCGTGCGGACCACCGCGTCGATCTCGTCCGGGTCGAACACGACGACGTCGGCGGTGGGAGCGATGTCGGCGTCGGGTACCCGCGCCACGATGCCGTCGTCGGAGTGCATGATCTGTACTTCGGTGCCGTAACGGTCGCGTAGGCGTGCCCCGATGGCCAGCGCCCACGGCGCGTTCACCAGGGCGCCGAACGGAGCGTGAACCGCCAGCCGCCAGTCACCTAGCTCGTCGCGAAAGCGTTCGACGACGATCGTCCGGTCGTCCGGCAGGTGACCGGTTGCCTCCTGCTGCTCGACGAGGTAGGCGAGCAGGTTGTCGGTGGCCCACTCGTCGAGACCCGCCGCCTGGATGCGTTGGCGCGCACCTGCGGGCCCGAGACGGGCGAGTTCCCGGGTGAACGCGCCGAGCGCGCGACCCAGCTCGGCCGGCCGCCCGGGTGTGTCGCCGTGCCAGAACGGCAGCCGCCCCGGCTGTCCCGGCGCCGGGGTCACCAGCACCCGATCAGGGGTGATCTCCTCGATGCGCCAACTGGACGAGCCGAGCAGGACGACGTCACCGACCCGCGACTCGTAGACCATCTCCTCGTCCAGCTCGCCCACCCGGCTTGCCTTCTCGCCGACGAGGAAGACACCGAACAGACCCCGGTCGGGGATGGTGCCTCCGCTGGTGACCGCGAGACGACCGGAACCGGGCCGGCCGGTGAGCGTGCCGGTGGCGCGGTCCCAGACGACCCGCGGGCGCAGTTCGGCGAAGTCGTCGGAGGGGTATCGACCGGCGAGCATGTCCAGGACGGCATCCAACATCGCCGGTGGCAGGGTCGCGAACGGCGCGGCGCGCCGGACCAACGCGGCCAGGTCGTCGACCGACCACGGTTCCATGGCGACCATCGCCACGATCTGCTGGGCCAGGACGTCGAGTGGGTTGCGTCGGTAGCGCAGCTCCTCGATCGCACCGTCGCGCATCCGTTCGGCCACGACGGCGCACTCCGGGAGGTCGCCACGGTGCCGGGGCACAATCACCCCGCGGCTGACGGCTCCGACCTGGTGCCCGCCGCGCCCAACCCGCTGCATGCCCGCGGCGACGCTGGGTGGCGACTCGACCTGGATGACGAGGTCCACCGCTCCCATGTCGATGCCGAGCTCCAGACTGGAGGTGGCCACCACCGCGGCCAGCCGGCCGGCCTTCAGATCGTCCTCGATGAGCGCCCGTTGTTCCCGGCTGACGCTGCCGTGATGGGCCCGGGCCAGCGGCTGATCGGTGTGCGTGCGCGCGGTGTACGCCTCGTTCAGGTGGGCGCACAGTCGTTCGGCGAGGCGCCGCGAATTGGCGAAGACGATCGTCGAGCGGTGCGCGAGTACAAGATCGAGGATGCGTTCCTCCACGGCGGCGGGACTGTCCGCAAGGCTGGTCATGTCCGCCACCGGTACGACCACGTCGATCTGCAGCGTCTTGTCGGCCGGTGGGCATACGACCGTGACCTGGCCAGCCCCGCCGAGCAGGCGCGCGACCTCCTCGATCGGGCGAACGGTCGCCGACAGGCCCACCCGCTGGGCGGGGCGTTCCAACAGCGCGTCGAGGCGTTCCAGGCTGAGCGCGAGGTGCGCGCCGCGTTTGGTGCCGGCCACGGCGTGCACCTCGTCCACGATCACTGTTTCCACCGCGCGCAGCGACTCGCGGGCCTGGCTGGTCAGGATCAGAAACAACGACTCGGGCGTGGTGATGAGCACATCCGGTGGTAGCCGGCCAAGGGCCCGCCGTTCGCCGGCCGGCGTGTCGCCTGACCGGATACCGACCCGTACGTCGGGCTCGGGCAGGCCCAGGCGTGCCGCGGCCGCCCGGATGCCGGCGAGCGGGGCGCGCAGATTGCGCTCGATGTCCACGGCCAGCGCCTTGAGCGGGCTCACGTACAGCACGCGGCACCGTCGGGCCGGTTCGGCGCTCGGACCGGTGCTCGGACCGGCGCGGACGAGCCGGTCCAACGACCACAGAAACGCCGCGAGCGTCTTGCCCGACCCGGTCGGCGCGACGACCAGGACGTTGGCTGCGTCACCGATCGCCTGCCAGGCACCCACCTGCGCGGGCGTGGGCGCCGGGAACACGGCGGCGAACCAGGCCCGGGTGGGCTCGCAGAACCGCGCGAGGGGGGATCGGGTGGACATGTTCCGAGTCTGCCTCGCCGGTCCGACACACTGGGGAGCGTGCGACTGACCGAGTTCTGGGCGCGGATGAACAAGCAGTTCGGTTCCGGGTACGCGGAATCGGTCGCCCGTGACCATGTGGTGGCCCGGCTCGGCGGGGTGACGGTGTCCGACGCCCTGGCCCGCGGCGACGATGTCAAGGATGTCTGGCGGGCTGTGTGTGACGACTTCGAGGTACCCGCGCGCGACCGTTGACCGGATTTGCGGCGTGTCGCCCGCGTGGTCGAACGAATGTTCGTCTACTGTGGATGGCGAGCGCCCAGGTCTGCTGCGGTCGCCGGTGATGGGAGGACGGACATGATCGTTTCATCCTCGACTGGTCGGTTGTCCACAGGTCCGGCCCGGCGCTCGAAACTGTCGGACCTGCCCCCTACCGTCACCAACGTGGCCAAGACTCGACGACCTCAGCCTGGAGTGACTCCCATGGCAGGACTCGACCGTGAGAAGGCGTTGGAGAACGCCCTCGCACAGATCGACAAGCAGTTCGGCAAGGGCTCGGTTATGCGGCTCGGCGACGAAACCCGCCCACCGGTCCAGGTCATCCCGACCGGTTCCATCGCGTTGGATGTGGCACTCGGCATCGGCGGGCTGCCACGAGGGCGGGTAGTGGAGATCTACGGCCCGGAAGCGTCCGGTAAGACGACGGTTGCCCTCCACGCGGTCGCCAACGCCCAGGCGGCCGGCGGGATCGCCGCCTTCATCGACGCCGAGCACGCACTCGACCCTGACTACGCGGGCAAGCTCGGGGTCGACACCGATGCGCTGCTGGTCTCCCAGCCCGACACCGGTGAGCAGGCGCTGGAGATTGCGGACATGCTCATCCGATCCGGGGCGATCGACATCATCGTCATCGACTCGGTGGCCGCTCTCGTGCCCAGGGCCGAGATCGAAGGTGAGATGGGCGACAGTCATGTCGGCCTCCAGGCCAGGCTGATGTCCCAGGCGCTGCGCAAGCTGACCGGTGCTCTTTCGAACACGGGCACCACCGCCGTCTTCATCAACCAGCTCCGCGAGAAGGTCGGCGTCATGTTCGGTTCGCCCGAGACGACCACGGGTGGTAAGGCGCTGAAATTCTATGCCTCAGTACGGCTGGATGTCCGTCGTATCGAGACTCTGAAGGACGGTGCGGATGCCGTGGGTAACCGCACTCGGGTGAAAGTCGTGAAGAACAAGATGGCGCCTCCGTTCCGGACGGCGGAGTTCGACATCGTTTATGGCGCTGGCATAAGCCGTGAGGGTTCCCTGATCGACATGGGGGTCGAGCACGGGATCATCCGCAAGTCCGGAGCCTGGTACACCTACGACGGCGATCAGTTGGGTCAGGGTAAGGAGAACGCTCGATCCTTCATGCGTGACAACCCCGACATCGCCAACGAGATCGAGAAGAGGATCAAGGAAACTCTCGGCCTGGTGCCGTCGATCGACGCCGATCAGCCATCCCCACCAGCGGTTGATCTCTGACTGGCGGAAGGCGTTGATCGGTGATGCCGGTGTCGGATCGTAGCCGAGAAGAGGGCACGGACCCGGTGGAGCGGGCACGGGAGATATGCCTGCGCCAGCTTGAAGCCCGCCCACGAAGCCGCGCGGAACTAGCCGCCACGCTGGATCGCCGCGGAGTTGATCCAGAAACGGCGGAGATTGTGCTGAACCGTCTGGTCGCGGTGGGTCTGGTGGACGACAAGGCGTTCGCCGCCGCGTTGGTGTCCTCCGCCCGCGTGAACCGTGGTCTCGGTCGACGCGGTCTTGCCCACGAACTGCGGCGCCGGGGGGTGGACCCGGAGATCTCCTCGGTGGCTCTGCAGGCCGTGGACGGCCAGGACGAGGAGGCCACCGCACGAACGTTGGTACGACGCAGGCTGGCCACGATGGACGATGTGCCGGCGCAGGTGCGTGCCCGACGTCTGGCCGCGTTGCTCGATCGTCGCGGCTATCCTTCTGATCTTGTGATGCGAGTGGTCACGGAGGAACTGGAGGGTGGTGCGGCGGACTAGCATTTCTTGACCGTTCGACAGGCGCAGACCTACGCTCACCGAAGGTGAGAGGGCTCCCGCGGTGACGCGGTTCCGATAGCGTGAAACACGTTCACATGAGAGTGGTTGACCCGGATCGTGGCGCCTGCGGGCGCTGTCGTGCCCGCTTGGGCTCAACCCGCCTGTCAGTAGCGACACGGGTTGACGTTCCGGAACGGCCCGTTTCGTGGGTCCTTCGCCGCTCCGGCCCGCTACTTGCGGGCCAAGGCCGGTAGCGGGAGGAGGACCGATGGGTGTTCTCCTTGCTGTGCTTGGGGCCTGTCTGCTCATGGGTTTGGTGGTCATAGCCGTGCTGCTCCTGCGTGTGCTGGGCGCGGGTGCGTTGGCGGCGCCCCGGCCTGGCACGGATGACGAGCAGCCGACCGAGCCTGTCGACACCCAACAGGCCGCTGAACGTCGCGAGCAGGCGGAACTGGAGGCCGCCGAACTTATCCGCCGAGCCGAGGAAACCGCCCGGGCGGTGCAGGAAAGGGCAGAGTCCGAATCCGCGCTGCGAGCGTCCCTTGCGGAGGCGCAGGCGCATGAACTGGGTCGTAAGTCGGCCGAGACATTCCGGGTGCAGGCCGAGGCGGAGGTGCGGCAACTGCGATCTGAGCTCCACGCACAGGACGCCCGGCTCGTCCAGCGTGAACAGCGCTTGGAGGTTCGCACGGCCGCGATTGACGAACAGGCACGCCAGCTTGAGACCCGAGACCATGATCTCGCGGCTCGGGAGGTCGAGGTTGCCAGGCGTCGGGCCGAACTTGTCGACTTGGAGGAGGAACGGCGCCAGACGCTGGAGACCGTCGCCCGGCTCACCGCTGCCCAGGCGCGTGCCGAGCTTGTCAAGGTGGTCGAGGCCGATGCCCGCCGAGATGCCGCCGTGCTTATCCGTGACATCGAGGCACAAGCACGGGAGCAGGGCGAGGACAGGGCTCGGAAGATCGTGACGTTGGCTATTCAGCGCGTCGCATCGGAGGCGACCACCGAGTCGGTTGTTTCCGTGCTGCACCTGCCCAACGACGAGATGAAGGGCCGCATCATCGGCCGCGAGGGGCGCAACATCCGCTCGTTCGAGGCGGTCACCGGGGTGAATGTCATCATCGATGACACGCCGGAGGCGGTCCTGCTCAGCTGCTTCGACCCGGTGCGCCGCGAGGTTGGAAAGATCACCTTGGAGGCGCTGGTCTCAGACGGGCGCATCCACCCACACCGGATCGAGGAGGAGTACGACAGAGCCCGGCGTGAGGTCGAGGCACGCTGTATCCGAGCCGGTGAGGACGCGCTCATGCAGACCGGGATCGCGGAGATGCACCCCGAGCTGATCGCCCTGCTCGGACGCCTGCGCTATCGGACCAGCTATGGGCAGAACGTTCTCGCGCACCTGGTCGAGTGTGCCCATCTGGCGGGGATCATGGCGGCTGAGCTGCGGCTGCCCCCAGCCCTGGCCAAGAGGGGAACATTGCTGCATGATCTTGGCAAGGCCCTGACCCACGAGGTGGAGGGCAGCCACGCCCTCATCGGTGCCGAGATCGCCCGGCGCTACGGTGAGGATGAGGAGGTCGTTCATGCTGTCGAAGCGCATCACAACGAGGTTGAGCCACGGTCGATCGAGGCCGTGCTGACCCAGGCCGCCGACCAGATCTCCGGTGGGCGACCGGGCGCTCGTCGGGAGAGCCTGGAGTCCTACGTCAAACGGCTCGAGCGCATCGAGCAGATTGCCGGCGAGCGCCCGGGTGTCGAGAAGGTGTTCGCGATGCAGGCCGGCCGCGAGGTCCGGGTGATGGTCGTATCGGATCAGGTCGATGATATTGCCACCCATATGCTGGCTCGGGACGTCGCCAAGCAGATTGAGGACGAACTGACCTACCCCGGTCAGATCCGGGTCACCGTCGTCCGGGAGACCCGCGCCGTTGAAGTCGCCCGTTAGCGGGCTGGGAGCGTCCGGCTTGCGCACCGTAGGCTGGCTGGGTGAGTCCCCGCAGCTATCAGGTCCGGACGTTCGGCTGTCAGATGAACGTCCACGACTCCGAACGCATCGCCGGCATGCTTGAAGCTGCCGGCTACGTACCGGTCGAGACCGGAGCCGAGGTCACGCCCGATCTGGTGGTCTTCAACACATGCGCGGTCCGGGAGAACGCTGACAACCGCCTCTACGGCAATCTCGGCCAGATGTACCCGGCCAAGCAGCGCCACCCGGGCATGCAGATCGCAGTCGGTGGCTGCCTCGCACAGAAGGACCGCTCGCTGATCACCGAACGTGCCCCCTGGGTGGACGTCGTGTTCGGTACCAACAATCTACACAGGCTGCCCGTCCTGCTGGAGCGGGCCCGGCACAATGCGGTGGCCGAGGTCGAGATCGCCGAGGTGTTGGAGGTCTTCCCCAGCGCGCTTCCCGCCAAGCGGGTAGCGCACCATTCGGCCTGGGTGAGTATCAGCGTCGGCTGCGACAACACCTGCACCTTCTGCATCGTGCCGAGCCTGCGCGGCACGGAGACCGACCGTCGCCCCGGGGACATTCTCGCCGAGGTCGAGGCGCTGGTCGCCGAAGGCGTTCTGGAGATCACTCTGCTCGGCCAGAACGTGAACTCCTATGGCCGGTCGCTGGGCGACCCGGGGGCGTTCGCGACCTTGCTGCGCGCCTGCGGGACGATCGACGGCCTGGAGCGGGTCCGGTTCACCTCGCCGCATCCGCGCGACTTCACCGATGACGTGATCGAGGCGATGGCGGTGACGGAGGCCGTGTGTCCGCAGCTGCACATGCCGTTGCAGTCGGGATCGGACGCGGTGCTGCGGCGGATGCGCCGTTCCTACCGCCAGGAGCGTTTCCTCGGGATCGTCGAGCGGGTACGGGCGGCGATGCCCCACGCCGCGATCACCACCGACATCATCGTCGGCTTCCCCGGGGAGACCGAGGCAGATTTTGCCGACACCCTGCATGTGGTCCGCGAGGCGCGGTTCGCCAGTGCTTTCACGTTCCAGTATTCCAGGCGAGCGGGCACCCCGGCGGCGACCATGGACGGGCAGGTCGAACCGGCGGTCGTGGCGGAGCGCTATGACCGGCTGGTGGCTGTTCAGGAGGAGATCTCCTGGGAGGCCAACCGTATGATCGTCGGTGAGCGGGCGGAGGTTCTGGTTGTCGAGGGCGAGGGACGCAAGGACGCCGCCACCGGGCGACGATCCGGCCGGGCCCGCGACGGTCGCCTTGTCCATCTCCGGCCACCAGCGTCGTCCGGCAGCTCCGATCCCGGGATACGGCCTGGCGACGTGATGGAGACTGTGATCACCAGAGCCGCACCGCACCATCTGGTGGCGGACGGGCCGCCGTTGACCCACCGGCGGACCAGGGCGGGTGACGTCTGGCAGGCCGCACAGCGCTCGCCGAGTCACGACGGCGACGCCGGGATGACTCGCCGGTCGACCGACCTCGGCATGCCTACGCGCCGCCGGTGACGCTGGTCGCGGCGGCGGTTTGCCCGCATCCACCGTTGCTCATCCCCGAGGTTGCGCGAGGCGAACCCGTGGCGGTGCGAGAGGCGGCGATCCGGGCCATCCGCCGGCTGGTCGGGTGGAACCCGGACGTCCTCGTCGTTGTCGGCGACGCCCCACGGACCGCAGCCTACGCGGCCGGTCAGTCGGGATCGCTGGCCGGTTTCGGGGTACCACGATCGGTTACGCTGGGGCGGACGACCCACCATGGTCGGCAATGCGGTGGCCAGCCGACATCGTCGTTGTCGTTGTCGTTGACGGTCGGAGCCTGGCTGCTCGAACAGACGTCGTGGCGGGGGGACGTCGCCGGCTTCGGTGTGAGCGCGATGACCGCCGTGCGGGATGCCGTGCAGATCGGCGTCGCGTTGGCCCGCTGGGCGGCCCGGGTCGCGTTGTTGGTGATGGCGGACGGCAGCGCCAGGCGGACGGCCGCTGCACCCGGGGGATTCGACGAGCGCGCCGCGGCCCATGACGCAACGGTGGCGGCGGCGTTGGCCGCCGCCGACGCGTCCGCGCTGCTGCGGCTCGAGCCCGACCTCTCCCGTGAGCTGATGGCGGCGGGGCGTGCGTCGTGGCAGGTGCTGGCCGGCGCGAGCCTGGTTGCCGGATCGAGCAACACGCACGTACGGTCATGTGTGTCTCGCGCTGAGTACGTTGATGCACCCTACGGTGTGGGGTACGTGGTCGCCTTCTGGGAATGGGGGAGTCGCTAGCCATGCTCTCGACGCCGACGGAACTGCCACCAGGGGTGCGGCGCCTGACCTGTGCGGGTCTCGCGGCGCTGCGAGCCGGTTCCCCGGCGGACCCACCGGTCGTCCTGCTGCCCGGCTACACCGGGAGCAAAGAGGACTATCTGATGATCATGACAGGGCTGGCGCAGGCCGGGTTCAACGTCATCGCGGTCGATCAGCGCGGCCAGTACGAGTCGTCTGCCGCCGATCCGGAACGGGACTGCACGGTCACGGCTCTTGCCGAGGATGTCGGACGGGTGGTTGACGACATCGGCCAGCCGGTGCATCTGCTGGGCCATTCCTTCGGCGGTCTCGTCGCCCGCGCCGCGGTCATCAGCCGGCCCTCGTCCGCGGCGAGCCTGGTGCTGCTCTGCTCCGGCCCCGCCGGCATCGTCGGCGCCCGCCGGATCGCGCTGCGAGCCATGCGGGTCGTCTACGACCGCAGCGGTCGCGACGCGGTGTGGGCCGCGGTGCGCGCTGCGGACACCGCCGTCTACCCGCCCGGCGGCCGGGAGTTCCTCGAGCATCGCTTCTTCGCCAGCAGCGATGTCGGGCTACGGGTCATGAGCGAACAGCTCCTCGACGAGCCTGACCGGGTCGGCGATCTCGCCGCCGCGACCGGCGCGGTCGACACGCCTGTTCTGGTCGCACACGGCATCGCCGATGACGCCTGGCCGCCGCATTTGCAGGCGGACATGGCGGCGCGCCTCGGTGCCCGCTACGAAGTGATCCCTGGGGCCGCGCACTCACCTGCGGCCGAGAGTCCCCGGGCTACCGAGGCTGTGTTGATCGATTTCTGGCTGAAACACGGCGAGCGCAGCGGCGAGGCCGACCGGTACCCGGGCCCGCACCTCGGTGCCGTCCGCGGTGTGCCGCAGATCGAGGACCTCGCCGTCGGCGTAGACCCGTGACACCAGATCCCCGCGGGCGAACGGTACGAGCACGCATACCTCCACCGCCGGGTGGGGCACACGTTCGGTCAGCGCCTCCACCAGGGTGGACAGGCCCTCGCCCGTGCGTGCGGACACGAATACCGCGTTCGGGATGCTTCGGCGCAGCCCGGCCAGGACCTCCGGGTCGGCGGTATCGATCTTGTTGACCACGACCAGCTCGGGGACGTCCCCGGCGTCGACGTCGTTGACCACCATGCGGACAGCCGAAATCTGCGACAGCGGATCGGGATGCGAACCGTCGACCACGTGCAGGAGGAGATCGGCGTCCGCGACCTCCTCCAGCGTCGAGCGGAACGCCTCGACGATCTGGTGCGGCAGGTGGCGGACGAAACCGACGGTGTCAGCGAGGGTGAAGGTCCGACCGTCGGGGAGCGTGGCCCGTCGCACCGTCGGGTCCAGCGTGGCGAACAGCGCATCCTCGACGAGTACGCCCGCGCCCGTCAGGCGGTTGAGCAGCGAGGACTTGCCGGCGTTGGTGTAGCCGGCGATCGTGACCGCGGGGACCCCGCTGCGTTGGCGCGACGACCGTTTCGTCGCCCGGATCGTCTTCATGTCGGCGAGCTCGCGGCGGAGCCTGGCCATGCGCGCGCGCAGCCGTCGCCGGTCAGTTTCGATCTTCGTTTCGCCAGGGCCCCGGGTCCCGATCCCACCGCCGGACCGCGACATCGACTCACCCCAGCCACGCAGCCGCGGCAGCATGTACTGCAGCTGGGCAAGCTCGACCTGCGCCTTGCCTTCCCGGGATGTCGCGTGTTGGGCGAAAATGTCCAGGATCAGCGCGGTCCGGTCGATGACCTTGACCTTGACGACGTCCTCCAGCTGGCGCAGCTGGCCGGGAGTCAGTTCACCGTCGCAGACAACGGTGTCGGCGCCGACGGCGGCAACGACCTCGCACAGTTCCCGTGCCTTGCCGGAACCGACGTACGTGGCCGCGTCGGGGGTGTCGCGTCGCTGGACGAGTGCGTCCAGGATGACCGAGCCGGCCGTGTTCGCAAGGGCCGCGAGCTCGGTCATGGAGGTCGCGACGTCCGTTGCGGTCCCGGCGGTCCACACGCCGATGAGGACGACCCGTTCCAGCCTGAGCTGGCGGTACTCGACCTCGGTGACGTCATCCAGTTCGGTTGTCAGACCCGGTACCCGGCGCAGGGCCGCCCGGTCGGCGAGATCGTGTCCCTCACCGGTGGCGTCGAAGAAGTGGTTGCGGACGTGGTCGCGGATGGAGTCCTCAATGGCGGGAAGCGTCATATCGCCCTTCTCTGACGCGGTTGGATGCCGGCGGTCGATCCCTGATCAGCCGGCGCCGGCCGGGGTGCGTATCGGTACGGTGGCGGGGGGGTGGGAGGTGGCGTGGGAGGTGGGACCCGAGCGCCCATGCCGGCGGTCCGGTCGGCCACGGCCGAGCGCGATCATCCGGGCGTCGTCAGTGGGAACGGGCGGGCAGAACAACCGGCCGGCGCCGCGGTCACAGCTCATCGCGGCCAACCTGGACGCGATGACCATGCTGTCAACGCCCTCCGCTGTCACCACCAGCCGACGTCGGTGAGCCAGCGTGATGATCGAGGCCAGTACGGCTTCACCTTCCAGATCCCGCTGCATTGCGTGGAGGAAGCGACCGTCGATCTTCACCATGTCCAGTGGCAGGACGTCAAGAGTCGACATTGAAGCATACCAGGTGCCGAAGCCGTCGACGCCGATCGCTGGTCCGAACGAACGTAGGTGGGTCAACAGACGGGGTACCCCGATGTGCGCGAGCCCAAGAGTCTGTTCGGTGAACTCCAGCCCGAGGGCTCCCGGTGGCAGCCCGCGGCCAGACACGAGGCCTGCCACCTCGACGGCGAAGTCCGGCCGGGTCAGCTGGTCGGCGGTGACGTTCACCCACAGCCGGGGCGGGCGGATGGCGGTCCCCGATGCCATCTCGTGCCACGTCCGCGCCTCCGCAACGGCGGTTCGAAGCACCCAGCGGCCGACCTGTTCGGACAGGCCTGCGGCTTCGGCGACCGGCATGAACTGCGCCGGGCTCAGCAGGCCACGGTCGGGATGCTGCCAGCGCAGAAACGCCTCCATCGCCGGAACCGACCCGTTGCGCAGGTCCACCTCGGGCTGGTAATGCAGCTGCAACGACCCGTCGTCAAACGCGGCACACAGGGCCGGGACGAGGTTCAGCTCGAGCGCGGTCACAGATGTCTCCAGACGCCGGGATGAACGGGTCGCCGGTACCCATCGCCCGTCAGGCTGAGCGGACCATGCCCGCCACCTGCTCGACGTCAGGACGGTCCAGCCAAATTATGCGGGGATCGCGGCGAAACCACGACCGTTGTCGGCGGACGAATCGGCGCGTCGCGGCAATTGTTGCAAGTCGGGCGGATTCGTCTGATTCGATCGTGCCATCCAGCCAGGCCAGAATCTGGGCGTAACCCAGCGCCCGCGAAGCGGTGCATCCGCTCCGAAGCCCCATGTCGGCGAGCGTCCGGACCTCCTCGACCATGCCGGCAGCCCACATCTCCGCCACGCGGTCAGCGACCCGGGCGTCGAGCTGGGGATGATCGAGACCGATCTGAACAACGTCATAGACCGCGCGGTGCTCCGGTAGGGAGGCGGTGAAGCCGCCGGTAAGCTCCACCACTTCCAGCGCGCGCACGATGCGACGACCGTTGCCGACCAGTATGGCCGCAGCTGCCTGCGGCGCGCGTGCGGTCAGGTCGGCGTGTAACGCGGCAGCCCCACGTTCGGACAGCTCCCGTTCAAGGCGTGCTCGCACCGCCGGGTCGGTGCCGGGAAACCTGAGGTCGTCGATGACAGCCCTGATATAGAGCCCGGAGCCGCCGACGAGTACCGGGGTCCGACCGGCAAGCAGAAGATTGTCGATGACTGTTCGTGCCCTTGCCTGGTACGACGCCACGTCGGCGGTGTGGGTGACGTCCCAGACGTCAAGCAGATGGTGCGGGATGCCCTTGCGGTCCCGTGGCGGCACTTTGGCTGTGCCGATGTCCATGCCGCGGTAGAGCTGCATGGAGTCGGCATTGACGATCTCACCGCCGAGGGTGGCGGCGAGATCGATCGCGAGCTCGCTCTTGCCGGCCGCGGTCGGACCGACGACCGCCACCACTCGCCCGGCCTGCTTGCGGTCGGCCCTGTCCCGGTCGGCACAACCATCCATGTTCAGACCCGGCGTAGTACCGCGACGATCCGACCGAGGATCGACGCTTCGTCGCCCGGAATTTCGGCATAGGCCGGGTTCTGCGGCTGGAGCCATGCGTGGCCGTCACGGTGACGCAACGTCTTGACCGTTGCCTCGCCGTCGATCATCGCGGCGACTATCTCGCCGTTGTCCGCGACCGGCTGCTGGCGGACGACCACCCAGTCCCCGTCGCAGATCGCGGCATTGACCATGGAGTCTCCGACAACTCTCAGCATGAACAGCGTGCCCTCACCGACGATCTCACGGGGAAGCGGGAAGATGTCCTCCACCGCCTGCTCGGCAAGGATCGGCCCACCCGCCGCGATACGACCGAGGACGGGCACGTAGGCCGCTTCACGGCGGGCTTCCGGCGCGGCGGTGGACTCCCCGGTGCCGGCCGTCAGGGCCAGTGGCGGCCCGAGGTGAAGGCTGTCGCGTGCCGTCGGCCGTACCGGCGCGTCCGCTGAGAGCACTTCCATGGCCCGCGGACGGTGGGGGTCACGGCGCAGGAAGCCCTTCTCCTCCAGCATCTTGAGCTGATGCGCGACGCTGCTCGTGCTGGTGAGCCCGACCGCTTCGCCGATCTCGCGGACACTGGGCGGATATCCGCGGCGCTCGACGGCATTGCGGATCACCTCCAACACCTTGCGTTGGCGGGGGGTCAGGCCCGACGCGTCCGCCGGCCCATCCGGCAGGTCGCGCACGGTACCGCGCGGTGGCCGGCCACGTCGGGTGCGGTTGGGGTCGGTGGTCATACCTGCCGTTCTCCTTCGTTTTGCGGTCGTGACAGACTCCGCTCCCGGTAGACCTGGTGTTTTCGCCAGGAACCGGAGCCGGTGGCCACGACCGACATCTCATCGGTACGACCGTAACCGCAGCGACCGGATTTTTCAAACGTCTGTTCGAGCGTGTCGTGGCGATTCTGTCGGAGTCATGAGGTACAAACTCGATCAGACGTTCGATCGAACGGTTGTTCGTAGTTCGTGATCTCAAGGGGTGAAGGGCCGTGTTGAAGGGGTGCGTGGTGGAGCGGCCGGCGCTGCCTCCACTGAGATTGACCCGGCGAGGCCGGATGGTCCTGGTTGCGCTCGTCGCGATTGCCTTCTGTCTGATCTTGTCCCTCGCGCGGGTCACATCGTTGGCCGCACCGCGCGGCGGTGCGGGTTCCAGTCGTGTTCACGTGGTCCGGTCCGGAGAGACCTTATGGGGCATAGCGCGTGCGCTGGCTCCTGAGGGTGACACTCGGGTGATCGTGGCGCGGCTGGCCGGTATGAATCAGCTTGCCACCATCGATCTTGTTCCCGGGCAGGCGCTTCGCCTGCCGTGACCGTCGGACGCGCCGACGGTTTGCCAGTTCATGGTGGTGAGCCCTATGGTTAACCACAACATGTGGTAGTTGTGGAGTTGTAAGTCATCAAGATCTTGGGGGATCGTCCGTGCGATGCCCGTTCTGTCGACACCCGGACAGCAGGGTTGTCGACAGCCGCGAGGCTGAGGAAGGTGCCGCGATCCGCCGTAGGCGATCATGTTCGTCCTGCGGCCGTCGGTTCACGACGATCGAGGAGGCATCGCTGAGGGTGATTAAGCGCAGCGGTGTGACCGAGCCGTTCAGCCGCGCGAAGGTGGTCGCGGGTGTGCGCCGGGCATGTCAGGGCCGACCGGTCGAGGCCGATGCGCTGGCCCAGCTCGCTCAGCTGGTCGAGGACAGGTTGCGTGCGTCGGGAGCGGCCGAGATTCCCTCGGACGAGATCGGCCGGGCGATTCTCGGCCCACTGCAAGTTCTTGACGAGGTCGCCTACCTGAGGTTCGCCTCGGTGTATCTGGCCTTCGAGTCCCTGGCGGACTTCGAGACCGCGATCGCGGGCCTTCGGGCGCAGGCCAGATAGTTCACGGGTCGGCGAGTTGTCGTCCCTGCCGTACCCGCCAGACGCCGTACCCGCCAGACGCCGTACCCGCCAGACGAGGAGCGCCATGACCGAGACCCGTGGCACGAAGTCGAGCCGGCCCGCTGGTAAGACCAGCGGCCTGACGGTCGGACGTGTCCACACGTCGCCCGGCGTGCATCCCTACGACGAGGTCACCTGGGAGCTGCGGGACGTCGTCATGACCAACTGGCGGGACGGTTCGGTCAACTTCGAGCAGCGCGGGGTGGAGTTCCCCGACTTCTGGTCGGTGAACGCCACGAACATCGTCACGAGCAAGTACTTCCGTGGTGCGTTGGGCAGCGCCACCCGCGAATGGTCCCTGCGCCAGCTCATCGACCGGGTCGTGCGCACCTACGCGGCGGCCGGGTTGGAGAACGGGTACTTCGCCTCGGAGGCCGACGCCGAGGTCTTCGAGCATGAACTGGCGTGGATGCTGCTGCACCAGGTCTTCAGCTTCAACAGTCCCGTGTGGTTCAACGTGGGCACCGCGGCGCCGCAACAGGTCTCAGCCTGTTTCATCCTCGCGGTCGACGACACGATGGAGTCGATTCTCAACTGGTACCGGGAAGAGGGGCTGATTTTCAAGGGCGGGTCGGGTGCCGGGCTGAACCTGTCGCGCATCCGCTCGTCCAAGGAACTGTTGTCCTCGGGCGGCACCGCGTCCGGACCGGTGAGTTTCATGCGCGGAGCCGACGCCTCGGCTGGGACGATCAAGTCGGGTGGTGCGACCCGACGGGCCGCGAAGATGGTTGTGCTCGACGTCGACCATCCAGACATCGTCGACTTCGTCGAGAGCAAGGCACGTGAGGAAAGCAAGATCCGGGCATTGCGGGATGCCGGCTTCGACATGGATCTCGGCGGCCGCGACATCGTCTCGGTGCAGTACCAGAACGCCAACAACTCGGTCCGGGTGACGGACGAGTTCATGCGGGCGGTCGTCGACGACACCGACTTCCACCTGCGGGCCCGGATCGACGGACGGATCATCGAGACCGTCCCGGCGCGGTCGCTGTTCCATACGATCGCGCACGCCGCGTGGGACTGCGCGGATCCGGGGATCCAGTACGACGACACGATCAATGACTGGCACACCTGCCCGGACTCCGGCCGGATCAGTGCCAGCAACCCGTGCAGTGAGTACGTGCACCTGGACAACTCCAGTTGCAACCTGGCCTCGCTGAACCTGATGCGGTTCCTGCGCGACGATTTGACCTTCGATGGTGAGGCGTTCATCGCCGCCATCGAGCTGGTCATCACCGCGATGGACATCTCGATCTGTTTCGCTGACTTCCCGACCCCGGAGATCACCCGGGTGACCCGGACGTTCCGCCAGCTCGGGATCGGCTACGCCAACCTCGGCGCGCTTCTCATGGCGACGGGACGCGCGTACGACTCCGAGGGAGGCCGGGCGATGGCGGCCGCGATCACCGCGCTGATGACGGCCGTGGCCTACCGACGCTCCGCGCAGCTCGCCGGCACGGTCGGGGCCTACGACGGTTTCGCGGCCAACGCCCACGCCCATCGCCGGGTGATCCGTAAGCACGCGGCCGCGGCCGACACGGTCCGCACGGTCGGAGCGGACGATGCCCGGATACTCGCCCTGGCCGCCAGCGAATGGGCCCGCGGGCACGCCGTGGGCGAGAAGCACGGGTGGCGCAATGCGCAGGTCAGTCTGCTCGCCCCGACCGGCACGATCGGGTTGGCGATGGACTGCGACACCACCGGCATCGAACCCGACCTCGCACTGGTGAAGATGAAGAAGATGGTGGGCGGATCCAGCATGCGGATCGTCAACCAGACGGTTCCCGCCGCACTGCGGGCGCTTGGCTACACCGACGAGACGGTTGAGGCGATCGTCGAGTACGTAGCCGAGCACGGCCATGTCATCGACGCGCCGGGCCTGCGTCATGAGCATTACGAGGTCTTCGACTGCGCGATCGGCGAACGGGCGATCAGCCCGATGGGACACATCCGGATGATGGCGGCAGTCCAGCCATTCCTGTCCGGAGCCATTTCGAAGACCGTCAACATGCCGGCGGCTGCGACCGTCGAGGATGTCAAGGGGATCTATCTGGAGGGTTGGCGGCTTGGGCTGAAGGCGCTGGCCATCTACCGCGACAACTGCAAGGTCGGCCAGCCGCTGTCCGACCTGCGTGGCGCGCGGAGGTCCGCGGGTGCCGCCGCGGGCCTCGACTCCGCGGCCGCGGGCACAGCCGGCACAGCGCAGGAAGAGTACCGGCCCGTCCGCCGTCGCCTGCCGAAGATCCGGCCGTCGCAGACCGTGTCCTTCTCGGTCGGCGGCGCAGAAGGCTACATGACCGCCGGGTCCTACCCCGATGACGGTCTTGGTGAGGTCTTCATCAAGATGTCGAAGCAGGGCTCGACCCTGTCCGGCGTGATGGACGCGTTTTCCATCGCGATTTCGATCGCGCTCCAGTACGGAGTCCCGCTGGAGACCTACGTCCGCAAATTCATCAACATGCGTTTCGAGCCGGCTGGCATGACCGATGACCCTGATGTCCGAATAGCCCAGTCTGTGATGGACTACCTCTTCCGCCGCCTGGCGCTGGACTACCTACCCGAGGAGACCCGGGTGGAGCTCGGCGTGTTGAGCGCCCAGGAACGGACACAGCAGCTCACCGGACAGCATGGCGGGTCCGGCATCGTCGAGGCCGCGGAGATCCCATCGGGGGAGTCGCTGTCGGCGCAGAACGTGGTCGACGCGCCGCTGTGCTTCACCTGCGGGGTGACCATGCGCCCGGCGGGTAGCTGTTACGTCTGCGAGCAGTGCGGCTCCACCAGCGGCTGCAGTTAGGAGGCTGCGCTCTCCGATTGCATGCATACTTGCATGTATGGTGGCTCTGCAGATTCGTGATGTTCCGGAAGAGATCCGCGACCGTCTGGCCGCGATTGCCCTGGCACGCGGTCAGTCACTGCAGACCTATCTCCTCGACATCGTGCGGGACGAGGTGCGGCGGCGTGACAACCTGGCCGTCCTGGAAAGGTTCTCACGTGGCTCCCATGGCACGCGCCT
>NZ_CAUVXI010000014.1:44428-46855 GCF_963555845.1 Protofrankia sp. Cas8
GGCGCTTGGGGATGTCGTGGACACGTTGCGAGCGGAGCGGGCCACCCGTGACTTCTCCCTGGGCGTCCCGGAAGACGAGACATGATCGTTGTTGATGCTTCCGTGTTCGCGTTCTGCCTGCTCGACGACGGCGGCATCGGCGAGCGCTGCCGTTCGGTGCTTCGTGCGGACGACCGGTGGATCGCGCCCGAGCACTGGATGGTCGAGGTGCTGTCGGTGATCCGTGGCAACCTGCTCGCTGGAAAGATCAGTCCGCGCCATGCGGCGGACGCAGTCGAGGCACTCGCCGGGCTTGAGCCGGTGGTCCCTCACACCCGTGTGCTGCTACCCCGCATATGGGAACTTCGTTCCAACCTGACCACGTATGACGCGGCCTACGCCGCAGCGGCCGAGACGTACGGCTGTGTCCTGGTGACCACCGACGGTCGAATGGCCCGCTGTGGTGTCCTCCGTTGTCCAGTCGAGATCATCACCTGATGTCCTGGCCGGGGACTGCCGGGTAGGGACATCGTTTGAGGGTTGCGGTGTCGCGATCATTTTGAGATCCGGCGGGGGTTGTTTCTGTATGGGTTGTCTGTTGTGTCTGAGCTCGATATCGACTCGTGGATGTGGAGAGCTCAAGAGATAGTTAGTTATTCACGACACACCGGCCGATCTGCAGGGTAGTCTTCGCGACAGCGGGTGCAGCGTCCCGAGGGCGAGGGTCTACACTGCTTCGTAGACCCGGCGATCGCTTACGTCCGGTTGTGTCTGAACGCGGAATGGGAGAGACGTCGCAAGGCGTTGCCCATACGTGCAAGCACCAAGACCCGCCACCCGCACCGACCTTCGGATCTGCTACTGATGACGCTGCCTGCCCTGGAACTTCACGAGCGCCCCGACGAGCCGCGTACGCGTGCCACGAGCACGCGACGTACCCGCCGGGCGGCCACTCCTGCACGCACGACGCCCGGCCGTGGCCTGGCCGCCGTGCCCGATGATACCGACGAACTCGACGTTACTCAGGTCGCCGAGCTTGTCGCGCGTGGACGCGAATCCGGCGAACTGAGTCACGCCGAACTTCGCGAAGCACTCGAGACCGCTGACCTCGGTCTTGAACTACTTCCCGTCCTGATTGCCCGGTTGACCACTCTCGGCGTCGAGGTTCTCGACGAGGAGGAGCCAACAACTGGAGCGCCGGCTGCCCGCGCAACCTCGGAGCATGCCGGAACCGCCGACCTCGTGCGTATGTACCTGCGCGAGATCGGCAAGGTACCCCTGCTCAACGCCGCGCAGGAGGTCGAACTGTCCAAGCGGGTCGAGGCTGGCCTGTTTGCCGAGTACAAGCTGGAGACCGACTCCGACCTGGAGCCGGCTCTGCGGCGTGACCTCCAGACCCTGGTCCGGGACGGGCATGCGGCGAAACAGCAGCTGGTCTCGGCGAACCTGCGTCTTGTGGTCTCGGTCGCCAAGAAGTACAGCGGTCGCGGCATGACCCTGCTCGACCTGGTCCAGGAGGGCAACCTCGGTCTGATCCGCGCGGTCGAGAAGTTCGACTACGCCAAGGGCTACAAGTTCTCGACCTACGCCACCTGGTGGATCAGGCAGGCGATCGGTCGGGCGCTGGCGGACCAGGCCAGGACCATCCGAATCCCGGTCCATGTCGTCGAGCAGATCAACAAGATTACGCGACTGCAGCGCCAGCTTGTCTCCACGCTCGGCCGGGAGCCGACCGACGAGGAGCTTGCGCTGGAGCTCGACATGCCGATCGAACAGGTCGTCGAACTCCGCCGGTACGCCCAGGACACGGTCAGCCTGGAGACCGCGGTCGGCGACGACGGCGACTCCGTTCTCGGTGACTTCATCGAGGACGCGGACGCCACCTCGCCTGCGGACGCCGCCTCCTACGGCGCCATGCAGGACGAGATCGAGGGTGTGTTGAGCGGGCTCACACCACGTGAACGTGAGGTCATGCGGCTGCGGTTCGGTCTTGCCGACGGCAAGCAGCACACGCTTGCCGAGGTCGGCAACCGTCTCGGGCTTACCCGCGAGCGGATTCGCCAGATCGAGCGCGACACCCTTCGTGAACTGCGCAAGCCGGCGGTCGCGGGCAGACTGCGCGAGTTTCTCGACTGACCCAGCCGGGGAAGTGGCACGTCCGGTGAGGTAGTGCGTTGTCGTGGTGGAGATCCCCTGTCCGGTCACCGGGCAGGGGATCTCGCTTTGCCGGGCGCTCCTATTGGGCCGCGGGTGAGATGAACGGCAGCAACGCCTCGGGGTTGGCGACCGCGCCGAGGCTGACGGCCTGCTCCAGGGGTGCGCCCAGCAGCAGCCGCCGGACCGGTACCTCCAGCTTCTTGCCGCTGTGGGTGCGCGGGATCGCGGCGACCTGCTCGACCCGGTCGGGCACATGACGCGGGCTGAGATCATGCCGGATTGTGGTCAACA
>NZ_CAUVXI010000015.1:0-7896 GCF_963555845.1 Protofrankia sp. Cas8
GCGATCGACGAGACGGCGTCGGTGTGCCGCCGCCACAGCGGGTTCTCGTCAATCGCGCTGTCCGATGCCAGCTCGGCTACCCGCCGCAGCCGCACCTCGGCTCCGGCCGAGGCGGCGCCCTCGGTGACGGCCTGGGCAAGCGCGTGCACGGTGCCTGTCGCGCTGTAGTAGATGACGGCGACCTTGGCGGTCATGGCCGCTCCCCTCGACGGTAGAATTGATTATCCGGATAATGTTATCCGGATAATCATCTTGTCAAGGAGAGGCTCGTGGACTTCGAGTACGCCGGCACCCTGAACCAGGCCATTCGCCTGTTGAGCCTGCGCCACCGGGCCAGGGCAGCGGCGCTGCTGGCGCCGCTCGGCCTGCACCCCGGCCAGGAGGCGCTTCTGCTCGAGCTCGCCCGGACCGGCCCGATGATCCAGGCGCAGCTTGGTGAAGCGCTCGGTTGCGAGCCACCCAGCGTCACCGTCATGACTCGCAAGCTCGAAGCGACGGGCCACATCAGCCGCGTGCCCGCCTTGTCCGACAGGCGCGCGAGCGTCGTCGAACTCACCGACAGCGGGAGATCAATCGTTGACCAGATCAAGCAGCTGTGGTGCGCCCTGGCCGAGGAGACCGTGACCGGCCTGCCGGCTCACCTCGTGGCGGAACTACCGGAGATCCTCATGACTTTGAGCACCAATGTCGACGCCAACCGCTCCAGCCGCCCGCACGGCCGCCGGGGCCGAGAGTAAAGGCCGCCCAACCATCGCCGGTAGCGACGCGCAAGGTAGCCGGTGGGGACGTCCATACCGGCACCGACAGCGGAAAGGGCACTGGTGGAGCCGTGCAGGCGGCCGGTGCTATGGGCGAGGGCCTGCTCGAACCAGTCGGCGGTGCCTCGGCCTGCTCGCGGGACGTGCAGTAGCCGACTGCGGCGGCGCGCAGGAGCGCGGGCGGCAGGACGCACGGACGCCGAGCCTCGACCTGGCCGGCCCCGACGGGGCAACCCTGACCGACGATCGCGTCGACTTCCTGGCCGCCGACGAATGCCTCCTGATCCGACCGGACCACATCGTCGCCTGGCGAGGCAGATCACTCACCGAAGTCGTCACAAAGGACGGCGCCGCGCGGGATCAGATGTCACTCACAGCAGCCGCATGAGGGGTCGTCGGGCGAGGACCATTTTTCCCTACGAACCAGGGAAACAGGACCATCTATCTGCTCGTTTAGGTCGCCTCCGAGTGGCCCGGTCGATAGGTCGAACCTATTGGCCCAGGTCAGAAGCTAACTACGCAGCGTGGCGGGGCGGGTGGGGCTCGAACCCCCGACCGAGGGACTAGGGGCCGGCCATCCGCCCGGAACGGACGGGTGGGGATGCGGTCACCCGGGGGAGTTCACCGAGGCCGGGTCCCCTAGCCACTCGCCCACGCCAAGCCGTACGGCGTGCACAGAGAGCTCGTCCTCGGATGTTCAGCCGGGAGATCTCTCGGGGGTAATGCGCCGACCCGGTGCGGGAGGCGTCCGGCTAGCCTGACCGGGTGACCGTGCGCACCGGACCGAAGATCGAGCTGCACGTCCATCTGGAGGGCACCGTCCGCCCGGAGACGCTGCTGGCGATGGCGCGGCGTAACGGCGAGCCGCTGCCGGCGACGACCGTCGAGGGCCTCACCGAGCTCTACCGGTTCCGGGACTTCGACCACTTCATCGAGATCTGGATCATGACCACGCACGTGATGCGCACCGCCGAGGACTTCCGCCAGGTCGTCGTCGACTACGCGGCGCAGGCGGCCGGGCACGGCGCCGTGTACGTCGAGGGGATCTTCTCGCCGTGGTTCCGGGTTCAGCGCGGAATCTCCTGGGAGGAGATCTTCAACGGCTACGCCGACGGCGTGGCCGAGGCGCGGGAACGGTTCGGCCTGGACATGCGCCTGACCCCGGACGTCGACCGCATCCTGCCGCCGGAGGCGGCCTGCGAGGTGGCGCGCCAGGCGGTCCGGTTCCGGGACCTGGGGATCGTCGGCCTCGGCCTCGGCGGGCCGGAGGTCGGTCATCCGCCCGAGCCGTATGCACGGGCGTTCGCCATCGCCGCCGATGGAGGCCTGGCCGCCGTCCCGCACGCGGGCGAGACCACCGGACCGGAATCGATCAGAGGCGCTGTCGACGCGCTGGGTGCACGCCGCATCCGTCACGGCATCCGCGCCGTGGACGATCCCGATCTCATGGTTGAACTCGCGGAACGGAACATCGTCCTGGACGTCTGCCCGGTGTCCAACCTGCGGACCCGGTCGGTGACCGAGCTCGCCGCGCATCCGCTGCCCGCGCTCATGGCCGCCGGCGTCCGCTGCTCGCTGGCCACCGACGACCCGGCCATGTTCGACACCGATCTCGGACGTGAACACGCGGTGGCCGCCGCGTTGGGCGTGCGTGCCCGCGACCTCTACGAGGCCGGGGTGGCCGGAGCGCTGTGTGACACCGCGACCCGGGCGCGGCTCACGGCGATCGGCGCCACCACCGACTGGGAGGCGGCACAGGCCGCGCTCGCCATGGCGGCCGGAGACGATCAGCTGGCCGTGGATGTCGCCGCCGCAGGCCCCCCGGCGGTGTTTCGGTGAGCGGGGCAGGCGGCAGCGCCGCGCCGACGCCCGGTACCTCGGCCGGCCGACCCGGGCTGGACAAGCGTCCGGACGAGGTCGCGGCCATGTTCGACGGTGTTGCACGCCGTTACGATCTGACCAACACGGTGCTGTCCGCCGGCCGGGACAGGACCTGGCGCATCGCCACCGCGGACGCGCTCGAGCTGCATCCGGGACTTCGGGTGTTGGACCTGGCGGCCGGTACCGCTACCTCCTCCCGGGCGTTCGCCGCCCGCGGCGCCGCGGTCGTTGCCTGCGACTTCTCCCTGGGCATGCTCAGGGTCGGCCGCCAACGTCTCCGTCAGCAGATCAATACTGCCGGTGGCGGCATTGTTGCTCTGGTCGCCGGGGACGGCCTGAAGCTGCCGTTCGCGGACGCCTCCTTCGACCGGGTGACAATCTCCTTCGGCCTGCGCAACGTCGTCGATGTGGACGGCTGCCTCGCGGAGCTGGCGCGGGTGACCCGGCCGGGTGGACGCCTGGTCGTCTGCGAGTTCAGCCGGCCCACCTGGGCGCCGTGGCGCACGGTCTACCTGGAGTACCTGATGCGGACGCTGCCCGGGCTCGCCCGCGCGGTCAGCAGCAGTCCGGACTCCTACATCTACCTGGCCGAGTCGATCCGCGCCTGGCCGGACCAGCCGGCCCTGGCCGCGCGCATCGGCGGAGCCGGCTGGACCCGGGTCGGCTGGCGCAACCTCACCGGCGGCATCGTGGCACTGCACCGCGCCACCCGCCCCTCCTGACCCGGTATCGCGGGTATCGCGGGTTACCGGGATAACCGCGGCGCCCCGGGCGGCCAGGCTTGATGATCAGGCTGGAATGTGGGCGTCCAGCCAGGCCAGCGTGCGGGCCCAGGCATCCGCGGCGGCGATGGCGTTGTATCCCGCGGGCCGTTCGTCGCAGTGAAACGCGTGCCCCACGCCCGGGTAGCGGACGATTTCGGTCGGCACGGCGGCGTCCCCGGTGGCCGATCGCATGGCTTCGACGTGTTCCACCGGGATGCTCTGGTCGAGGTCACCGAAAAGGCCCAACCACGGTGCCTGGAGGCGGGCCGCCACCTCGACCAGGGGCGCCTCGCCGAACCGGCCCTGGACGAGCCCGCCGCCGTAGAAGCTGACAGCGGCCCCGAGCGGACGGTGCGCGGCGGCAATCGTCGCCACTGTCCCGCCCATGCAGAAACCGACCACCGCGATGCGGTCGATCGCGGTTCCCTCGTCGGCGAGCAATTCCATAGTCGCGTCGACGTCATCAAGGATCTCAAGGCTGTTGAGCGCCTGCGTGGTCGGTCGGATGGCGGCGATATCGGTGTCGTAGGCGAAGACCGGTGACCCCGCCCGGTGGTAGAAGGCCGGCGCGATGGCACGCCAGCCGACGGCGGCGAAACGCTCGCACACGGCCGCGATGTACCCGGTGAGCCCGAATGCATCCTGGGCGACGATGACACCGCCGCGGGGCACGTCGGCCGGATGCGCGACGACAGCATCCATGGGTCCGTCCGCCGTGGACAGTGTGACGGTCTCGACGCTCATCCCGTGCTCCTGTCCGGTCGAGTGTCCGGTCGCGCCCCGGGTGCTGCGGGGCGGGGATCACAGCCCCTGATCCGGTACATCATCCCCACTCACCTTACGGCCATGGTGATCCATTTGCTGGGGTTCGGACCCGCGGTTCGTCGCTGCACGCGACGCGGGCCTGTTCGCGATCCCGGCACCTGTGCCAACCGCGGGCGCAGGGCCTAGACTCGCCGTTGCGCTCGTGAAAACGTTCACGAGCGGCGGAAGTATGGCGAGTGGGAATACCCCGGCGATCCGGAGCGGTGCGTGATCATGACAGCGGTCGAGGCCGAGCACGCCGATGTCATCGTTGTCGGTGCTGGACCAGGCGGGTCGGCGGCTGCGTATCACCTGGCCCGCACCGGGCTGGAGGTCGTCCTGCTGGAGAAGACGAGCTTCCCGCGGGAGAAGGTCTGCGGTGACGGGCTCACTCCCCGGGCCGTTCGCAGCCTGATCGAGATGGGTATCGACACCAGCAGCGATCCGGCCGGGGTTGGTCCGGCCGGGGTTGGTCCGGCCGGGGTCGATCGGGAGGTACCCCGGGGTGCCCAGATCTCCGGGTCGGTCCAGCAGGGCTCCGGGTGGGTCCGAAACCGCGGCCTGCGGATCGTCGGCGGCCGCGTGCGACTCGAACTGCCGTGGCCCGAGCTGGCGAACTGGCCGGACTACGGCCTGGTCCGTCCCCGGCTCGACTTCGACGAGCTGCTCGTCCGGCATGCCGAGAAGGCAGGCGCACGGCTGCGGGAGGAAACCGCGGTCACCGGCCCGGTGCTCGACGAGCGCACCGGTCGGGTTGTCGGAGTCCACGCGAAGGCTGGCCGTGGCCGCGAACCGGTCGAGTTCCGCGCTCCGCTGGTGATCGCAGCTGACGGCAACAGCGCGCGGATGGCCCTCTCGCTCGGCATCGGCCGCCGTGATGATCGTCCGCTCGGCGTTGCGGTGCGCCGGTACTACCGCAGCCCCCGCACCCACGACGACTTCCTGGAGTCCCACCTGGAACTGTGGGAGGGCACACCGGGGGCCTCCCGGCTGCTTCCCGGCTACGGTTGGATCTTCGGTGTCGGCGACGGAACGAGCAATGTCGGCCTCGGGCTGCTGAACACCACCAGCGCCTTCCAGAACACCGACTACAAGGACCTACTCCGGCGTTGGCTCGGCGGTCTCCCACCGGAGTGGGGCTACACCGAGGAGAACGCCACCGGTCCGGTCCGCGGTGGCGCGCTGCCGATGGCCTTCAACCGCACGCCGCACTATCGCGACGGTCTCATGCTCGTCGGGGACGCGGGTGGTGCGATCAATCCCTTCAACGGCGAGGGCATCGCCTACGCCATGGAGTCCGGACGTCTCGCGGCCGAGGTGGCCGTGCAGGCGATGGCCCGCGCGTCCGGGCCGTCGCGGGAACGGGCGCTGCAGGCATACCCGCACCTTCTCCGCCAGCGCTACGGCGGCTACTACACCCTCGGTCGGGTGTTCGTCCAGTTGATCGGAAACCCGGCCGTGATGCGGACGGCAACCCGGTACGGGCTGCCTCGGCCGACGCTCATGCGTTTCACGCTGAAGCTGCTGGCGAATCTCACCGACCCGCGGGGAGGTGATGCGCTGGACCGTCTGATCAACGCGATGACCAGAGTCGCGCCCGCGACCTGAGTGCCCAAACGTGCGTCGCCGGACGTCGCCCGCTGGACGTCGCCGGACGTCACCCGCTGGACGTCGCCGGACGTCACCCGCTGAATGCCGCCGGACGTCACCCGCTGAATGCCGCCGGACATCACCAGTCGGGTCGGGGTAAACCGGCCGCAACCCCCGGATCGGGCGTCGCGTAGGCTCCCGGGCGCGATCCGACCAGCGAACCCCGGGTCGCCTGCAACTGATCGTCAACGGCACACCGCCACTGCCACATCCCGCACCGGACCTGCAGAGAGGAGCTCGGCATGCTGTCGAACTACGTGCCGATCCTCGTACTTTTAGTGATCGCGGCAGCGTTCGCGATCGGATCTGTGATCATGGGGTCGCTGGTCGGCCCGAAGAGGTACAACCGCGCCAAGCTCGACGCATACGAGTGCGGAATCGAGCCGTCGCCCGAGCCGGTCGGCCCACACCGCTTCCCGGTGAAGTTCTATCTGACCGCGATGCTGTTCATCGTCTTCGACATAGAGATCATCTTCTTGTATCCGTGGGCGGTCGCCTTCGGGAGCCTGGGGATTTTCGGGCTGGTCGAGATGGTGTTGTTCATCGCGACTGTATTCGTCGCCTATGCGTACGTGTGGCGACGCGGAGGCCTCGAATGGGACTAGAAGAGAAGTTGCCCGGTGGCCTGCTGCTCACGACCGTGGAGAAGATGGCCAACTGGTCACGGCGGTCCTCGCTGTGGCCGGCCACGTTCGGCCTGGCATGCTGCGCCATCGAGATGATGTCGACCGGCGCAGGTCGTTACGACCTCGCCCGGTTCGGTATGGAGGTGTTCCGGGCCAGCCCGCGCCAGGCCGACCTTATGATCGTTGCGGGTCGGGTCAGTCAGAAGATGGCTCCGGTGCTGCGCCAGATCTACGACCAGATGCCCGAACCCAAGTGGGTGCTGTCGATGGGCGTGTGCGCGAGCAGCGGCGGGATGTTCAACAACTACGCCATCGTCCAGGGTGTGGACCACATCGTCCCGGTGGACATGTATCTCCCAGGCTGCCCGCCGCGGCCGGAAATGCTCATGGACGCGATCCTCAAGCTGCACGAGAAGATTCTCGCCGGCACGGTGACGGGTAAGCTCGAGTACACGACGGTCGGCCACTCGCCCTATCCGAAGCCGATCGAGGTGGCAACCGCGCGGGCCGGTCTGCCGGCTGGGGCGCTGGAAACCGACACACTGTCGGTCAACGACCGCAAGCGGTTCCGCCTTCCCGCCGGTGCCCCGGTCCCGACCGGAGCCGGTGCGGTCGAACCGTCGCTCGACACGCGCCGACCTGCCGCGATCGCTCCCGGTTCGGTGTTCGGCCGGATCAAGCGTCCGGTGGCTGCACCGGAGCACGGGGACAGGGCATGAGCGACGTCATGGCGTCTTCGGGAAAGGGCGGACCGCGTCGGCGCGACGCCTTCGGTGCGTCCGGTTCCGGCGACACCTCCGGTTTCGGCGGCCTCGTGGAGAAACCCTCTGCTCCGGCCTCGACCGCACGACCGTTTGGCGACCCTGACGCCGACGCTGTCTACGACGCCCTGGAGCGCTCCTTCCCGCAGCTCGGCGAGGCGCTCGAACGCGTGGTGGTCGAACGCGGCGAGTTGACCCTGCACGTGCGGCGCGACTACCTGCTCGCGGTCGCGCAGACGCTGCGGGATGATCCGGGTCTGCGTTTTGAACTGCTGTCCGGGGTTTCCGGGGTGGACTACCCCGACGACCCGAGCGGCCGGCGGCTGCACGCCGTGTACCACCTGCTGTCGATGACCTGGCGTCGCCGCATCCGCGTCGAGGTCGCGCTCGCCGACGACGACCCCACCGTCCCGAGCGTCATGGGTGTCTGGCCTACCGCGGACTGGCACGAGCGGGAGACCTACGACTTCTTCGGCATCGTCTTCTCCGGCCGCGACAGCCTTACCAGGATCATGATGCCGGATGACTGGTCCGGTCACCCACAGCGTAAGGACTATCCGCTCGGTGGCGTGCCCGTCGACTACAAGGGCGCCCAGGTACCGGCACCCGACACGCGGCGGAGCTACTCATGATCGGACGCGGCCCTCGTCTG
>NZ_CAUVXI010000015.1:8002-8833 GCF_963555845.1 Protofrankia sp. Cas8
TGCCGTTCGAATCCGTGCCGTCCCTATCTGCGTCGTCCCAGTCTGTGTTGTCCCAGTCTGTGTTGTCCCAGTCTGTGTCGTCCCAGTCTGTGTCGTTCTTACCAACGAGGTTCGTTATGACCACCCACGCCTCCGAGACGTCCAGCACGTCCAGCAGGTCCAGTAGGTCCAGTAGGTCCAGCCCGTTCGCGGGACCGCCGGTCGACGATGTTCCCGCTGACGTTCCTGCCGATGTGCCCGCGGCTGATGCGTCCGCGGCCGCCTATGAGGCCGGCTTCACCGAATCGGCAGACGGGCGGATTTACACGGTCACTGGCGGTGACTGGGAGCAGGTGCTCGGCGGCGGTGAGGACTACACCGAGCGGCTCACCGTCAACATGGGTCCGCAGCATCCATCCACTCACGGGGTGCTGCGCCTTGTCCTGGAGATCGAGGGCGAGACGGTCGTCCAGACCCGGGTCGTGATCGGTTACCTGCATACCGGGATCGAGAAGAGCTGCGAGTTCCGCACCTGGACGCAGGCGGTCACCTTCCTCACCCGGGCCGACTACCTCTCGCCGCTGTACAACGAGACGGCCTACTGCCTGGCGGTGGAGAAGCTGCTCGGTGTCACCGAGGAGGTCCCCGAGCGGGCGACCGTCATCCGAGTGCTGGTGATGGAACTCCAGCGGATCGCCTCCCACCTGGTGTGGCTCGCCACCGGAGCGATGGAGATCGGCGCCACCACGGGGATGATTTTCGGGTTCCGGGAGCGCGAGAAGATCCTGGACCTCCTGGAGACGATAACCGGTCTGCGGATGAACCACGCCTACATCCGACCCGGCGGACTGG
>NZ_CAUVXI010000015.1:9283-12270 GCF_963555845.1 Protofrankia sp. Cas8
CCCAGGACCTTCCCGACGGGGTTGAGCGCGATATCCGTGTCTTCCTCGACGACATGCCGAAACGGATCAAGGAATACCACGCGCTGCTGTCCGGGCAGCCGATCTGGAAGGGCCGCATGGTCGATGTCAACTACATCGATGCGGCCAGCTGTATCGCGCTCGGCGTGACCGGACCGGTGCTGCGTGCGGCCGGTCTGGCCTGGGACCTGCGCAAGACCATGCCGTACTGCGGTTACGAGACGTACGACTTCGACGTCCCCATTCTGTTGGAGGCCGACTCCTACGCCCGCTACCTCGTGCGGCTGGAGGAGATGGGCGAATCGATGAAGATCATCGAACAGTGCCTGGGCCGGCTGCGTCCCGGTCCGGTGATGATCGCAGACAAGAAGATCGCCTGGCCGGCGCAGCTGTCCATCGGCACCGACGGGATGGGTAACTCGCTCGATCACATCCGAACGATCATGGGTACCTCGATGGAAGCTCTGATCCACCACTTCAAGCTGGTCACCGAGGGCTTCCGGGTCCCGGCCGGGCAGGTGTACACGGCTGTGGAGTCACCCCGCGGCGAGCTGGGCTATCACGTCGTCAGCGGCGGCGGCACCAGGCCCTACCGTGTCCACGTCCGGGATCCCAGCTTCGTCAACCTGCAGGCGGTCCCGGCGATGACCGAGGGCGGCCAGGTCGCGGACGTGATCGTCGGCGTGGCGTCCCTCGACCCAGTTCTCGGGGGAGTTGACCGGTAATGCCACTGACCGAACAGACCCGTGCCGCCGCGCGGGACATCATCGCCCGGTACCCACCGGGTCGCTCCCGCTCGGCGCTGCTGCCCATGCTGCATCTCGTGCAGGCCGAGGACGGCTGCGTCACGGCCGAGGGGATCGAGTTCTGCGCCACCGAGCTCGCCATCACCCAGGCCGAGGTGAGCGCGGTCGCGACCTTCTACACGATGTACAAGCGCAAGCCGGTCGGCGACTGGTTGGTGTCGGTCTGCACGAACCTGTCGTGCGCCCTGGTCGGCGGCGAGGACGTCTACGCCCGGCTCTCGCATCATCTCGGTGTCGGCCACGACGAGACGACACCGGACGGCGCGATCACTCTGGAGCATGCGGAGTGCCTGGCGGCCTGCGACTACGCGCCGGTGATGACCGTCAACTACGAGTTCTTCGACCAGGTCGACGCGGACTCCGCCGTCGAGATCGTGGCCGCGCTGCAACGCGGCGAACGTCCGACTCCGACCCGCGGCGCGCCGTTGTGCACGTTCGTCGAGGCGTCCCGGCAGCTGGCCGGTTTCCCCGACCCGCGCCCCGGCGCGGTGGCCGGGCCGGGCGTGGGTGAACCATCCGTGGCGGGCCTCCTCGTCGCGGATGCCGTGGACATGCCGGGTCCGGTTGCCGCGGGCACGCCCGACCCGGTTGCCGTCGGTGCGACGGTCGCCCCGACCGGCACCGCCAAGCGGGCCCGCACCAGGCAGACCGCCCATCAGACGAAGGGGAGCTGACCATGCCGGTCACCCCGGTCCTCACCGGACGCTGGAACACTCCCGAGTCCTGGACGCTCGCCACCTACGAACGCACCGACGGTTACCAGGCGTTGCGCCAGGCGCTGGAGACGGGCCCGGACGCCATCATCGGGCTCATCAAGGACTCCGGTCTGCGGGGTCGTGGCGGCGCCGGCTTCCCCACCGGCATGAAGTGGGGCTTCATCCCGCAGGGCGACGGCAAACCGCACTATCTGGTCATCAACGCGGATGAGGGCGAGCCCGGTACCTGCAAGGACGCCCCGTTGATGATCGCAGACCCGCACTCGCTGATCGAGGGCATCATCATCGCCTCCTTCGCGGTGCGGGCGAACAACGCCTTCATCTACCTGCGCGGGGAACTGGTGCACTGCGGACGGCGGCTGCGGGCCGCGGTCGCCGAGGCCTACCAGGCCGGCTACCTCGGCGCCGACATCCTCGGCAGCGGGTTCAACCTGGATCTGGTCGTCCATTCCGGCGCCGGTGCCTACATCTGCGGCGAGGAGACCGCGCTGCTGGACTCCCTGGAGGGCCGCCGTGGTCAGCCCCGGCTGCGCCCGCCCTTCCCGGCGACACACGGGCTGTACGCGTCACCGACGGTGGTCAACAACGTCGAGACCATCGCCAGCGTCCCGTACATCATCCGACGCGGGGTGGCCTGGTTCCGGTCGATGGGCCGCGAACGTTCACCGGGGCCGAAGATCTACAGTCTGTCCGGGCATGTGACCCGTCCGGGCCAGTACGAGGCGCCGATGGGAACCACTCTCGCCGAGCTGCTGGAAATGGCCGGGGGCGTCCGCGGGGGGTTGCGGCTGAAGGCCTGGACCCCCGGCGGATCGTCGACGCCGATGCTCACCGCCGACCATCTCGACGTCCCACTGGACTTCGAGGGTGTCGCCGAGGCTGGTTCCCTGCTCGGCACGGCCGCCATCATGGTCATGGATGAGACCGTGGACATGCTCAAGGTCGTCCGGCGGCTGACCCAGTTCTACGCGCACGAGTCGTGCGGAAAGTGCACGCCGTGCCGTGAGGGAACCCCGTGGATGGTGCAGATCCTGTCCCGCCTCGAGCGGGGCGACGGCGACGCCGCCGACGTCGACACGCTGCTTGACGCCTGCGACAACATCTTCGGCCGGGCCTTCTGCGCTCTTGCCGACGGTGCGACCTCGCCGATCGTTTCGGGCATCGCGTTCTTTCGCGACGAGTTCCTCCGGCCCGCAGCTGACCGGTCCGCAGCTGACCGGTCCGCAGCTGGCGGGCCTGCATCGGCCCGGTCCGCATCCGACAGCGTCGCCGGTTCGCCGGACGCCCTCGCGAGAGCTCACTGATCACTATGACAACCGTGTCGACGAGCAGCGCCCCGTCACCTCCGGCCGTGCCCACGCCGCCGGACCTCGTCACCCTGACCATCGACGACCAGGCCGTCAGCGTCCCCAAGGGGACATTGATCATCCGTGCGGCCGAACTGCTC
>NZ_CAUVXI010000015.1:12689-45841 GCF_963555845.1 Protofrankia sp. Cas8
GGGATCGAGATCCCGCGCTTCTGCGACCATCCGTTGCTCGACCCGGTCGGCGCCTGCCGGCAGTGCATCGTCGAGGTCGAGGGCCAGCGCAAGCCGGTCGCGTCCTGTACGGCGGCAGTGTCGGCCGACATGGTCGTGCGTACCCAGCTCACCTCGCCGGTCGCCACCAAGGCGCAGGCGGGGACGCTGGAGTTCCTGCTGCTCAACCATCCGCTGGACTGCCCGGTCTGCGACAAGGGCGGTGAGTGCCCGCTGCAGAACCAGGCCATGGCCAACGGCAAGGCCGTCTCCCGGTTCAAGGAGACCAAGCGGACCTACCCCAAGCCGCTGGCCATCTCCACCGAAATTCTGCTCGACCGGGAGCGCTGCGTGCTGTGCGCGCGCTGTACCCGGTTCTCCGCGCAGATCGCCGGCGACCCGTTCATCGAACTGTTCGAACGGGGTGCGGACGAGCAGGTGGCGGTCGCCGAAGGCCAGCCGTTCACGTCGTACTTCTCCGGTAACACCGTGCAGATCTGCCCGGTGGGGGCGCTCACCAGCGCGGCCTACCGTTTCCGCGCCCGGCCGTTCGACCTGGTCTCGACCCCGACCACCTGTGAGCACTGTGCCGACGGATGCGCGCTGCGGACGGATCACCGCCGCGGCACGGTGATGCGGCGGCTCGCCGCCGACGACCCGGCCGTCAACGAGGAGTGGAACTGCGACAAGGGCCGGTTCGCCTTTGCCTACGCCGGCGGCGCCGACCGGCTCCGCACGCCGCTGGTCCGTGACGACGCCACCGGCGAGCTCGTCGAGGCATCCTGGACCGAGGCGCTCGCGTTCGCGGCCCGGGGCCTGGCGCAGTGCCGGGACCGCCACGGCGTCGGCGTCCTGGCCGGTGGCCGGCTGACCCGCGAGGACGCCTATGCCTACGCCAAGTTCGCCCGGCTCGTCCTGCACACCAACGACGTGGACTTCCGCGCCCGGCCGCACTCGGCGGAGGAAGAGGAGTTCCTGGCCCACGCCGTCGCCGGTACCGGCATCGGAGTGACCCACGCCGACCTCGCGGCCGCGCCCGCGGTGCTGCTGGTCTGCCTGGAACCCGAGGACGAGGCGCCGATCACCTTCCTACGGCTGCGCAAGGCCGCGGCCAGGCGGGGGACGGCGATCTTCTCGATCGCGCCGGTGGCGACCCCGGGCCTGGCCAAGATGGCCGGGACGCTGCTGCCCACCGCCCCCGGCGGGGAGGCTGCGCTGCTGTCGAGCCTGGCAGCCGGGGACGCAGGTGCTGCGGACCTGCCGGCCGGTGCGGCATTGCAGGTCGGTGCGGCATCGCAGGTCGGTGCGGCGCTGCGGGCGCCCGGAGCCGTGATTCTGGTGGGGGAGCGGGCCGCGCAGGCCCCCGGGACCTTCACCGCGGTCCTGCGGCTTGCGGAGGCGACCGGCGCTCGGCTGGCCTGGGTGCCGCGTCGCGCCGGCGAGCGTGGTGCCCTGGCCGCAGGCGTCCTGCCCTCGCTGCTGCCCGGTGGCCGCCCGGTCGCCGACCCGGCGGCACGGGCCGAGGTGGAGGAAGCCTGGGGCGCGGCCGTGCCGGTGCGGCCCGGCCGCGACACCGCGGCCATCCTCGCCGCGGCGGCTGCCGGCGAGCTCGACGGGCTCGTCGTGGCCGGGCTGGACGTCGAGGACCTGCCCGACCCGGCCGCCGCGTTCACCGCGATCGCGGGCGTGCCGTTCTGCGTCTCGCTGGAAGTTCGCCGGTCCGCGGTGGCCGAGGTCGCCGATGTCGTTCTGCCGGTCGCACCGGTGGCGGAGAAGGCGGGCTCGTTCGTCAACTGGGAGGGACGCCTGCGCGCGTTCCAACAGGTCCTGGAGACTCCGGCCCTGGCCGACGTGCGGGTGCTGCACATGCTTGCCGCCCAACTCGGGGTGGCGCTCGGTGTCGCGGACCCCGGCTCGGCCGCCCGTGAGCTCGGCATGCTCGGCCGTGCCGGTGACGCGGTTCGGCGGGCACCGGCGCCGTCGGTGGCACCGCCGGTGCCACCTGACCCGCCCGTCGGTCACGCCGTGCTGGCGAGCTGGCACCAGCTGATCGACGACGGTCGGATGCAGGACGGCGAGCCCTATCTCGCCGGGACGGCCCGACCGCCGAAGGTCAGGCTGTCCGCGGCGAGCGCCGGCGAGATAGGCGTGGTCGACGGTGACCTGGTCTCGGTCACCAGCGACCGTGGGACGATCACGCTGCCCCTGGAGATCACGTCCATGCCTGACCGGGTGGTGTGGGTCCCGACCTTCTCGCCCGGTTCACACCTGCGCCGCTCACTCGCGTCCCGCACCGGCGAGCTGGTACGGGTCGGCGCGAGCGGGCGGACTTCGAAGGGCCGGTCATGAGCTATTCATCCTCGCTCGGGGCCCCCGTGGGGCAGCCGCTGGCCGCCGCCGCCGGAGATCCGGACCTGTCGGCCTTCGGTAGCGACCCGTTCTGGCTGATCCTCCTCAAGGCCGTTGCCGTGTTCGCGTTCCTGCTGCTGACAACGCTTTTCGCCATCGTGTTCGAGCGTAAGGTGGTCGCTCGGATGCAACAGCGGGTCGGCCCGAACCGGCACGGCCCCAAGGGCTGGCTGCAGAGCCTGGCCGACGGCGTGAAGCTGATGCTCAAAGAGGACATCATCCCGGTTCTCGCGGACCGGCCGGTCTTCATCCTCGCACCCATCGTTTCGGCTATCCCGGCCTTCCTCGCGTTTTCGGTTATCCCGTTCGGTCCCGACGTGTCGATTTTCGGCCATCACACCGCACTGCAGCTCGCGGACCTACCGGTCGCGGTTCTGTTCGTGCTCTCGGCGTCATCGCTGGGCGTGTACGGGCTCATTCTCTCCGGCTGGGCGAGCGGATCGACCTACCCGTTGCTGGGCTCCCTGCGTTCGGCGGCCCAGATCATTTCCTACGAGGTCGCGATGGGGTTGTCCTTTGTCGCGGTCTTCCTCAACTCGGGGACGCTGTCGACGTCGGGCATCGTCGCGGGCCAGCGCCACTGGTGGAACGTCTGGCTGGTGCCGTCCTTCATCATCTACTGCATCGCGATGGTCGGAGAGACCAACCGGACGCCGTTCGACCTACCCGAAGCCGAAGGAGAGCTGGTCGGCGGTTTCCACACCGAGTACAGTTCGATCAAGTTCGCGTTCTTCTTCCTCGCCGAGTACATCAACACGGTCACCGTGTCCGCGGTGGCGACGACACTGTTCCTCGGCGGATGGCAGCCGCCGCCGATTCCGTACCTCTCGCACTTCGACACCGGTTGGTTTCCGGTGATCTGGTTCGTGCTGAAGCTGCTGGCATTCCTGTTCGTCTTCATCTGGCTGCGCGGCACGCTGCCCCGGCTTCGCTACGACCAGTTCATGGCGTTCGGCTGGAAGGTCCTGATCCCGGTCGGGCTCGTATGGCTGCTCGCCGTGGCGACCTTCAAGGTGTACCGGGAGAACGTCACCGACCGGACACCGTGGCTGATCGGTTTCGGGATCGCGGTGGGAATCCTGCTCATCATCATGCTGCTCGACCCCGGCGCTCGAAAGCACGCCGAACGTCTTGAGGCCGCCGAAGACGAGCGCACGCGCAACGCACCCAGCCTGGAGCGGATTCCGTGGCCGCCGCACCAGCCGTCATCGCAGTCATCATCGAAGTCGCCGTCGCCGCCGTACACCCCCGGCCCGCATCGACCGTCTTCCGTCATCGCCGCGGGTGGACCGCGTCAGGAGAGCTGAGCCATGGGGATCTTCGACCCCTACAAGGGTTTCGGCGTCACCTTCTCGACCATGTTCAAGAAGCCGACGACCGAGCAGTATCCGGAGGAGAAGAAGGCGACCGCGCCCCGCTTCCACGGCCGGCACCAACTCAACCGCCATCCGGACGGGCTGGAGAAGTGCGTCGGGTGTGAGCTGTGCGCCTGGGCGTGCCCAGCGGACGCGATCTACGTCGAAGGGGCCGACAACACCGAGGAGGAGCGGTACTCCCCGGGAGAACGGTACGGGCGCGTCTACCAGATCAACTATCTGCGCTGCATCCTGTGCGGCCTGTGCATAGAGGCATGCCCGACCAGGGCACTGACCATGACCAACGATTACGAGCTCGCCGACGACAGCCGCTCGGATCTCATCTTCACCAAGGAACAGCTGCTCGCTCCGCTGGGGGACGGGATGACGGCGCCGCCGCATCCCATGTTCCTCGGCGACAGCGAAACGGACTATTACCGGTTCGACCCGAACCGCTCGGGTCCGTTCGACGCCTCGGGCTCTGCCGGTTCCGGGTCACCTGACCCGGAACCGGTGCGTGGCGGGGATTCGGAGCTGGTCCGATGAGCGCGGAAATCATGGTTCAGGCGGCGGGTGAGTTCACCCGGACATCCACCGGTGAGGCCACGACCTTCTGGATACTCGCGCCGGTGGCCGTTCTCGCCGCACTGGCCATGGTGCTCGCCCGCAGCGCCGTGCACGGGGCACTGCTGCTGGTCGTGAACCTGTTCTGTCTGGCCGTCTTCTACATGGTGCAGGATGCGCCGTTCCTCGGTTTCGTACAGATTATCGTGTATACCGGGGCAATCATGGTGTTGTTCCTGTTCGTGCTCATGCTGGTCGGGGTGGACTCCTCGGACTCCCTCGTGGAAACCCTGCGAGGCCAGCGGGTGGCGGCGATTGTCCTCGGGGTCGGGTTCGCCGGGCTGATGGTGTTTCCGATCGGCGGTGTGATCAGTGGGACCAAGGCGGCCGGGCTCGATGCGGCCAACAACGGCGGCAACATCCAGGCGATCGCCCGTCTGCTGTTCACCGACTACGTGTTCGTGTTCGAGATCGTGTCCGCATTGCTGATCATTGCTGCGGTCGGTGCCATGGTGCTCGGCCATCGCGAGCGCGTCGGTGGCAAACCCACGCAGAAGGACATGCTGCGGCGGCGGTTCGCCGCCGGTGGCCCGGTCACCCCGACACCGGGACCGGGCGTGTACGCGACACCCGAGGCAGCCAGCGCGCCGTCGGCACTTCCGGCCGGTTCCAGCACGAGTTCTGGCAGCGGTTCCGGTGGTGGTTCCGCCAGTGGTTCCGCCAGTGGTTCCGGCCGTGGGGATGCGGACAGCCCGCACCCGGTCGGGGCCGGAAAGGGCACGGTCCGGTGAACCCCGCGAACTATCTGATCCTGTCCGCTCTCCTGTTCACGATCGGGGCGGTGGGCGTCCTGCTGCGCCGTAACGCCATTGTCGTGTTCATGTGCGTCGAGCTGATGCTCAACGCGGCGAACCTGACTCTGGTCACCTTCTCCAGGATCAACGGAACGCTGGACGGCCAGATCATCGCCTTCTTCGTGATGGTCGTCGCCGCCGCGGAGGTGGTCATCGGCCTGGCCATCATTCTCACGATCTTCCGAACCCGCCGCTCCGCCTCGGTGGACGACGTGAATCTCCTGAAGTACTAGGGCCTGTCCGGTGGATATCGGTCGATGTGGGCGATGATCCAGAAGGTCTTCAGCCGGCCAGTCGACGGCGCTGGCGCCAGGTGCAGTGACGAAGTGGTGGCCGGAATTCCGGTTACGGCAGAACGGACGATGAGTGCAGTGACGCATATACATCTTGGCCATGCATTCGGTGGCCGTGCCGGCGGTAACGAGGTACGCCATGCCGCATGAGCTGCAGTACGCCCCCGCCGTCGGCTCGTTCTCGGTGATGTGGCTGTTGTTGGTGCTGCCGCTGGCGGGGGCGGCGATCCTGTTGCTGGGTGGGCGCCGGACCGACCGCTGGGGACACCTGCTGGGTACCGCGACCGCCGCCACGAGCTTTGTCGTGGCTCTGGTGCTGTTCTTCGCGCTGCTGGGGCGCGGCGGCGGCGATCGGGCGGTCTCGCAACACCTGTTCTCCTGGATTCCGGTCAACAGTTTCCAGGTGGATGCCGGACTGCTGTTCGATCAGTTGTCCGCGCTCTTCGTCCTGCTGATCACCGGGGTGGGGACGCTCATCCACGTCTATTCGATCGGCTACATGGCGCACGATCCGGCGCGGCGGAAGTTCTTCGCCTACATGAACCTGTTCCTGGCATCCATGTTGCTGCTCGTGCTCGGTGACAACTTCCTGGTCCTCTACGCCGGGTGGGAGCTGGTCGGTCTCTCGTCCTACCTGCTCATCAAGTTCTGGGAGTACAAACCGGCCGCGGCGACCGCCGCGAACAAGGCCTTCTACATGAACCGGGTCGGCGACGTCGGGCTGGCCCTGGCTGTCATGTTCATGTTCGCGACGGTCGGCAGCACGAACTTCGGCACGGTGTTCGGCGCGGCCGCCGCGGGTGTCATCGGTTATGGGACGCTGACGGCGATCGCACTGTTGCTCCTGCTGGGCGCCTGCGGGAAGTCCGGCCAGTTCCCGCTGCAGGCGTGGTTGCCCGATGCGATGGAGGGTCCGACCCCGATCTCCGCGCTCATCCACGCGGCCACGATGGTGACGGCGGGGGTGTATCTCATCGCCCGGGCCAACCCGATTTTCACCGAAACCCAGGCGGCCCGGACCGTTGTTGTGATCATCGGTGCCGGCACCATCCTGATCGGCTGTGTCATCGGTTGTGCCTACGACGACATCAAGAAGGTGCTCGCCTATTCGACGGTGAGCCAGATCGGTTACATGTTTCTGGCCGTCGGTCTCGGTCCGGCGGGTTACGCACTCGGAATCATGCATCTGCTCGCGCACGGCTTCTTCAAGGCGGGGCTGTTCCTCGGCTCGGGTTCGGTGATCCACGCCATGGACGGCGAGCAGGACATGCGAAAATACGGTGCCCTCTGGCGGCTGATGCCGATCACCTGGGCTACCTTCGGTATCTGCTATCTTGCAATCATCGGAGTTCCCCCGCTGTCCGGGTTCTTCACCAAGGACAAAATCATTGAAGCGGCCTTCGACAAGGGCGGAACCAGCGGGTATCTGCTGGGCTCGGCTGCGTTGCTCGGCGCGGGGATCACCGCCTTCTACATGACGCGACTGTTCCTCATGACCTTCCACGGCGAGCGCCGCTGGTCGCAGACGGGGCCGGAGGCCAGGCACCCACACGAGTCCCCGACCGTGATGACCGGCCCGATGGTCCCGTTGGCGATCGGGGCGGCGGTTGCCGGTGGTCTGTTCGTCCTCGGTGGTTCCATCCAGAACTGGCTGGCGCCGGTGGTCGGCGAGAGCGCCGAGGTGGGCGTGCACACCATGTCCCCCGCGGTTCTCACCGCACTCACCCTGCTCGTCGCCGCCGGCGGGTTCGCCGGGGCCTACCTTCGTTACCAGCTCCGCCCGGTCGAGGCCGTGGCCCGGCCCGACGCCGAGGTCAGCCTGGTGACCGTTGCCGCGCGACACGATCTCTACGCCAACACGTTCAACGAGACCGTGTTCATGCGTCCGGGCCAGTACGCCACCCGGTTCCTGGTCTGGCTGGACACCGTTGGAGTCGATGGTGTGGTCCGCGGCACCGCCGCGGCGGTCGGCGGCCTGTCCGGCCGGTTGCGCCGGACCCAGACCGGATTCGTCCGCTCCTATGCGCTGTCGATGTTGGGAGGTGCCGTCCTCGTGGTCGGCGCGCTCTACCTGGTAAAGGCCGGATGACGTGAACAGTTTCCCCTGGTTGACGGTCCTGCTGATCATCCCGACCGCGGCCGCGGTTGTCGTGCTGGCCGTCCCACGGCGGTTCGCCACCGTGGCCAAGCAGATCACACTCGCGGTCACGCTCGTGGAGTTCGGGCTGGCGCTGTTGGCGACCATCGCGTACGAGCCGTCGCGTGCCGGTTTCCAGTTCGCCCAGAAGTACTCCTGGATCAGGCAGTTCGGGGTCTCCTACTCGGTGGGCGCTGACGGCATTTCGCTGGTCCTCATCCTGCTCGCGACGCTGCTGGTGCCGGTCGTCGTCCTGGCTTCCTGGGACGAGGTTGCGGGCCCTGCGCAGGCCGGTTCCGCCGGTGCCGGCGCCGATGCCGATGCCAGTGTGGTGAGCAGACGCAGCGTTTCCGGGTTCTTCGCCCTCCTGCTTGCCCTCGAAGCGGGGATGATCGGCGTGTTCGCGGCGACCGACGTGTTCCTGTTCTACGTGTTCTTCGAGGCGATGCTGATCCCGATGTACTTCCTGATCGGGAGCTACGGAGCGGTCAAGGAGCAGGCGCAGCGGTCCTACGCCGCGGTGAAGTTCCTGCTCTACAGCCTGTTCGGCGGCCTGTTGATGCTCGCCGCCGTGATCGGCCTGTATGTGGTCTCAGCCGACCAGCTGGGTACCGGCACCTTTGACTTCGCGACACTGCGCCAGCTCGACATCACTCCGGGCGTCCAGAAGCTGCTGTTTCTCGGCTTCTTCATCGCGTTCGCCATCAAGGCGCCGCTGTTCCCCTTCCACACCTGGCTGCCCGACGCCGGCGCGCAGTCGCCGACCGGCGGCGCGATCCTGCTGGTGGGGGTCCTGGACAAGGTTGGAACCTTCGGGCTGATCCGATACTGCATCCCGCTGTTCCCGGCTGCCTCGTCCTACTTCGCGCCCATGGTGCTCGCCCTCGCGGTGATCGGAATCTTCTACGGCGCGCTGCTGGCGATCGGCCAGCGGGACATGAAACGCCTGGTTGCGTACACGTCGCTGGCGCACTTCGGCTTCATCGCCATGGGAACCTTCGCGTTGACGTCCCAGGGCGGGACGGGCGCGGTGCTCTACATGGTCAACCACGGTCTGTCCACGGGGCTGCTGTTCCTCGTGGTCGGGTTCCTGGTGGCCCGGCGCGGCAGCCGGGACGTCAGCGCCTACGGCGGAATGGCGAAGGTCACCCCGGTACTGGCCGGGGTCTTCCTGATCGCGGGTATGTCATCGCTTGCGCTGCCAGGCCTGAACAGCTTCGTCAGTGAGTTCCTGGTGCTGGTCGGAACGTTCACCCGGTATCGGGCGCTGGCGATCGTGGCCACCTGTGGAATCGTGTTGGCCGCGATCTACATCCTGTATCTCTATCAGCGGACCATGACCGGCCCGCTGGTCCATGAGCAGGCCAAGGGTGTTCTCGATCTCAGTGTTCGAGAGAAGATCGTCGTTGCCCCGGTGGTCGCGTTGATCATTGCGCTCGGCGTTTACCCGAAGCCACTCATCGACATCATCCGTCCGACCGTCACGGCCACGTTCGAAGACGCCGGGCACACCGATCCGGGGTCTACCGTCCCAGTGAACGCCGCGCCCGTTAACGCAAGCCAGGCCGGAGGCCACTCGTGAGCGCCGCACCAACCGCCGTCCTGGGCCAGCAGCTCCTGGCTCAGGACGGCCTGGCCCAGAGCACCCGGGCGACGATCGACGTCCCGTCGATCCAGTACGTGGCACTGAGCCCGATCATCATCGTGTTCGGGGTGGCGCTGGCGGCTGTCCTCATCGACGCCTTCGCGCCGGCGAAGGCACGCCGGACGCTCCAGCCGCTGCTGGCGGCCAGCGGGTTCGCGGCCGCATTTGTCGCGGTCGTGTTGTTGCGCGGCCGCCGGCAGATCCTGGCCGCCGGTGCGGTGGCCATCGACAGCCCCACGTTGTTCATGGAAGGCGCCATCCTGCTGTTCGCCTTCCTGGCGGTGATGCTCGTTGCAGAACGGCGGTTGGACTCCTCCGGCGGCGCGATCGTGGCCTCCGCGGCGCTCACCCCGGGTTCACCGGGGGCGACCGCCGCGCGGACCTCCGCCGGTGTGCAGACCGAGGTATACGCGTTGATGGCCTTCTCGGTGGCCGGGATGTTGTTGTTCGTCTCCGCCAACACACTTCTGACCATGTTTGTGGCGCTGGAGATTCTGTCTCTGCCGCTCTACCTGCTCGCCGGCCTCGCCCGCCGCCGCCGGCTGCTGTCGCAGGAAGCCGCGATGAAGTACTTTCTGCTCGGGGCGTTCTCCTCGGCTTTTTTCATCTACGGTCTGGCCTTCCTCTACGGCTATGCCGGCAGCGTCGACCTCGGCCGGATCGCCGATGCCGCGGGTACGGTCGGCGCGAACGACACCTACCTGTACCTGGGCATGGCCCTTCTCGGGATCGGACTCTTTTTCAAGATCGGTGCGGCGCCGTTCCACTCGTGGACTCCGGACGTCTATCAGGGATCACCGACACCGATCACCGCGTTCATGGCCGCGGGTACGAAGGTGGCGGCCTTCGGGGCACTGCTTCGGGTCTTCTACGTGGCCTTCGGCGGCCTGCGCTGGGACTGGCGGCCGATGGTCTGGACGATCGCCATCCTGACCATGGTTGTCGGCGCGGTGCTGGCGCTGACCCAGCGCGACATCAAGCGGATGCTCGCCTATTCGGCGATCGCCCACGCCGGCTTCCTGCTCACCGGTCTCGCCGCGGCGAACAGCGACGGGCTGCGCGGCACTCTGTTCTATCTGGTCGCCTACGGTTTCACCACGATTGCCGCATTCGGTCTCGTTACCATGGTCAGGAATTCCGACGGCGAGGCGAGCGACCTGTCCCAGTGGCAGGGGCTGGGGCGGCGGTCGCCGGTTCTCGCGGGCATCTTCGCCTTCCTTCTGCTCGCTCTTGCCGGTATCCCGCTGACCAGCGGGTTCACCGGGAAGTTCGCGGTCTTCCAGGCGGCCGTCGCCGGACACGCAACGCCACTGGTGATTGTGGCGCTCGTCACGAGCGCGATCGCCGCCTTCTTCTACGTCCGGGTGATCGTATTGATGTTCTTCCAGGAACCGGCGACGGAGGGTCCGATAGTAGTCACTCGTCCGACACTCACCTATGCCGCAGTCGGCGTCGGGGCGATCGTGACGCTGCTGCTGGGAGTTGCTCCACAGCCGCTGCTCGACCTCGCCGGCACCGCTGCCGCCTCCGGCTTCGTACGCTGACGAACATATGAGCGCAACCGGGCTGGATCTTGCGGGGATCAGGACAGACCCTGATCTTGAATATGCTGTTCGCCTTGGGCTTGACAAAGTCGAACGGATGCTGCGGGATGCCGTTCGCAGCGACGTACCCTTTGTCACCGAGACGTCGCGGCACCTGGTGGACGCCGGCGGCAAGCGGTTCCGACCGATGGTCGTGCTGCTCGCCGCCCAGTTTGCCGACCCCGACGCCGAAGGTGTCGTTCCGGCCGCGGTGGCGATCGAGCTCACCCACCTGTCGACCCTCTACCACGATGACGTCATGGACGAAGCGCCGTTGCGACGGGGAGCGGCGTCGGCGAACGTCCGATGGACCAATACGATCGCTATCCTGACCGGTGACTTCCTGTTCGCCCGGGCGTCGGACATCACCGCTGATCTGGGTCCGGCGGCCACCCGTATCCTGGCGCGTACGATTGCGACCCTGTGCGAGGGGCAGATCCGGGAAACCGTCGGACCGGTTGCGGGACAGGATCCTGTTGAGCACTATCTCCGTGTGATCACAGAGAAGACCGCGTCGCTGATCGCCGCGTCCGGTCGGCTCGGCGCGATGCTCGCCGGTTCTGATCCCTACACCGCGGACACCCTCGCGGCGTTCGGGGAACGGTTCGGCGTCGCCTTCCAGCTTTCCGATGACCTGATTGACGTGGCCTCGGACGAGGCTGCCTCGGGCAAGACGCCCGGCACCGACCTGCGTGAGGGGATCCCCACGCTACCGGTGCTGTATGCGCTGCAGGAGGACGATGCCGCAGCGGAGCGGCTGCGCAGCCTGATGGCGGACGGGTTCGCCGCGGAGGGGGCCCTCGCAGAGGCGCTGGATCTGCTGCGTGGCCATCGGGCCATGCGGCGGGCTCGTGCCGAGGTGGCGCGTTGGGCGAGCGATGCGCGTGACTGTCTGGCCTCTTTGGAGAACGGACCGGCCAGGGGCGCCCTGGAGGCACTTGCCGACTTTGTTGTGGACCGTACCGGGTGATGCGGACGGGGACCGGGTGGTCCCGGCGCTCGCTCTTACAACAGGTTTTCCGAGCGAGCGCCCACTCGGGGATGTAGCGAGGTCCGAGTGGGCAGCCCGCGGTACGAATCGCTATCGGCTGTGCGGCCAGACCGGCGCGATATCGCGGAGTTCCACCACGCTGTTGACAAGATCTCCGAGTGGAATGCTGGAAGTCGTCGGAACGGGAACGGCGATGGCTGGGCCGGAGGACGCCTGTCCGCCCGCTGGCACGCCGGTACCCGACGCCGGTGCCGGTGCCGGTGCCGGTGCCGTGCCGGCAGCGCCGCCGCCGGTCTGCGCGACCGCGCCGGTTGGCGGGGCGCCGGGCAGGGGCGCGACGGTTGGTGGCACGGCGGTCGGGGGCGACGTGCTCGTCGGCGGGTTTGCGGAGAGCGCAGCAGAGGTCGCCGGGTTTGGCGCGGGCGCGGCCGGATCGTTCCCGGTGGCTGTTACCTGCTCGGTACCGGCCGGCCCGTTGGATGCCGCGTCCGTGGATGGTGCGGTGGCGCCGGGCTCTGCCAGGAGCGCGGGCGCGCCGGCTGGAATGCCGGTGCCGGTGCCGGTGCCGGTGCCGGTGCCGGTGCCGGTGACTGGACCGCTTGCCGGGATGCCCACTTGCGGTCCGTCGGCATCGTTGGGCGCCGCGGCCGGGCCGCTGCCCGTGGCAGTCCGTCCGAAAAGGGTCGATCTGCTCCGGGTGTCCGGGGGCACGAGCCGTGCCGGCGGCTGACCGGTGTCGCTGGACCCCTGGGTGGTGACGGGTTCGGTGAACGAGACCCCTGCACCGATCCCCATGCTGGGTGCGGATCCCGTGGTGGCGGTATCACCTGCCGGGGTGTCAGTGCCACCCGACAGGGTCAAGCCGGTCAGTATCGCGGAGATGCCGGCCAACGATGCTGTGCCGGCGACGACCAGGCGAGAGCGCCCCTGCTTGGTGGCGACCCGCCGGTGCGCGCCGCGTGAGCGGGTGCCACGCGATTGGGCACTGCCGTGGCTGCCTGAAGCCGGTAGGTCTGACGCAGACACGGCACTCCACTCTTCGGTGCTGCCCGTCGGCCAGGACCGGTTCTGGGCCACGGTGGTGAAACCAGGCAGTGTGGCCTGAGCGGCCCGGGCTGTGGTGCTCACCGAGAGAGGGCCGGTTACCGTGTCCAGTTCACCGGAATCGAACAGTTGCTGGCGGGGGAGGAACATCGCCCCCGCCGGCCTGGGTGTCCGCTGCGTCCCGCTCGCGGACCTGGTGATTGCCGGGCTGGTGGTCGGGTGACCATGGTCGGGATCCGGTCGGCGTGGATTGCCGACCGCCTGTAGTGAATGCCGGCCAGCGGAGTGGTTACCCACGGCCCACCTCGAATCCTGTATCGGGCGCGATCTGGGGACACATCCGCGTTGTTCGGGATTGCCTGCGACGGGACGGTTCGTCCTGCACTGCTCCTCCGGATCGGTAGCTGATGGTAGCCCCCCGAACCCCACCGCCCGCCTGACTGATCCAGATTGATCCTGGTTGATTCAGAAAGACGGATTCGGGATGCCAGCTTTTCTATAACCTTACCCTGCCGATTGTAGGCATCACAGCGAGAGTCGGACAATTTTGCACCAAAGGTGCTATCTGGACGCAACGCAAGCACGCTTCACGATCACAGCAATGTGCGGCCGAAGCGGCCGAAGCAGCCGAGCCCGGGACCGGCCGCAGTGCTCAGGTCGACGGCCGCCTACCGTGGCGAGGCGGGGGATCCGGGCTTGCGGGTGGTCAGACGCATCCGGCCCGTCGGATGCCGACGGGCCGGATGGTGTCAGGTGGTCGCCTGTATCAACGGCCCTGGCCTGTCAGGGATCCCCGTGCGCGCGAGCGAATCATGGTCGCGCCCTCGTTGCCCCTGCCAGGAACTCGTTGCCCGCCTGGGAACTCGTTGCTCGGCTAGGAAACCGTCCAGGTGTCGCCGCTGCTCAGCAGGGCCATCAGGTCGCCCTCGCCCTGGCGGGCACGGGCGTCGGTGATCTGGCTGTTGAGCTGTTCGTCGTAGGTGGGAACGTCGACGTCCCGGAAGACCCCGACCGGGGTGACTCCGGCCGAGCTTCCGGTGAGTCGTGACAGCGCGAACGCCTGGCTCGGCTCGACGGCCTGTGCGTCGTGGACCAGCACACCGTCGTCGGTCGCGGCGCACACCTCCAGCTCGCCCGACGCGCCTCGGCGGATGCCCTTGTCGAGGTCTGTACCGAAAATCATCGGCTCGCCGTGGACGAGGCGCAGGGTCGCGTCATCCTTGGACGACCGCTCCTTGAGGGCGTCGAAGGCCCCGTCGTTGAAGATGTTGCAGTTCTGAAAGATCTCGACGAACGCCGATCCGGGATGCGCGGCGGCTGCCCGCAGAACGGCGGTCAGGTGCGCCCGCTCGGAGTCGATCGAGCGGGCGACAAAGGACGCTTCGGCCCCGAGTACGAGCGAGATCGGGTTGTAGGGGCGGTCCAGCGACCCGAACGGTGTCGACTTTGTGATTTTTCCCACTTCTGAGGTGGGGGAGTACTGGCCCTTGGTCAACCCGTAGATCCGGTTGTTGAACATCAGGATTTTGATGTTCACGTTTCGGCGTAGTGCATGGAGCAGGTGGTTGCCGCCGATGGACAGGGCATCACCGTCACCGGTGACAACCCACACCGACAGATCTGGCCGGGAGACGGCCAGCCCCGTTGCGATGGCCGGTGCCCGGCCGTGGATGGAGTGCATCCCGTAGGTCTGCAGGTAGTACGGGAAACGGGACGAGCACCCGATACCCGAGATGAAGGCGATGTTCTCGCGGGCTATCCCGAGTTCGGGCAGAAACCCCTGGACGGTAGCCAGGATGGCGTAGTCGCCGCAGCCGGGGCACCAGCGGACCTCCTGATCGGAGGTGAAGTCCTTACGGGTCTGCGGGCGGTCGCTGACCGGGATGAGATCGAGTAGTCGGTTGGTGATGCCGGCCTGGTTCGTCGTGACGGTCACTGGTTGATCACGTCCTCCAAGACGCCCGCCAGTTCGGCGGCCTTGAACGGAAGCCCGCGCACCTGGTTGTAGCCGATGGCGTCGACCAGGAACTCCGCCCGGACCATGGCCCTGAGCTGACCGAGGTTCATCTCCGGGACGAGGACCTTGTCGTAGGCACGCAGCACCTCCCCGGTGTTGTCGGGAAACGGGAAAAGGTGACGCAGGTGTGCCTGGGCGACGTGCAGCCCCTTTGCCCGGACACGCCGGCATCCGGCGGCGATGGGTCCGTAGGTCGAACCCCAGCCCAGGACGAGCACCCGGGCGTCGCCGGACGGGTCGTCGACCTCGAGCGGGGCGATGTCGCGGGCGATTCCCTCGATCTTCGCCTGGCGCAGCCGGACCATGCGGTCGTGATTCGCAGGCTCGTAGGAGATGCCGCCCGAACCGTCCGCCTTTTCCAGACCGCCGATGCGGTGCTCCAGCCCGGGTGTTCCCGGAACGGCCCAGGGCCGGGCGAGCGTCTCGCCGTCACGAAGATATGGCCAGAACTCCGGACCCTTGTCGCCGGTGTGGTTCGGCTCGGTCGCCAACGACACTTCGAGGTCGGGGAGGTCCGCGCGGCTGGGGAGCAGCCACGGTTCCGAACCGTTGGCGAGGTACCCGTCGGAGAGCAGGATGACCGGTGTCCGGTACTTCGTCGCCAGCCGTGCCGCCTCGATCGCGGCGTCGAAGCAGTCCGAAGGCGAGCGGGGAGCGATGACCGGCAGCGGTGCCTCGCCGTTGCGGCCGTTCACGGCCATACCGAGGTCGGCCTGTTCGGTCTTGGTCGGCAACCCGGTGGACGGCCCGCCTCGCTGGATGTCCACGATGACGAGCGGGAGTTCCAGAGCCACCGCGAGCCCGATGGTCTCGGTCTTGAGGGCCAGACCGGGACCGGACGTCGTGGTCACGCCGAGTGAACCGCCAAAGGCGGCGCCGAGCGCGGCCCCGACGCCGGCGATCTCGTCCTCGGCCTGGAAGGTCCGTATTCCGAAGCGCTTGTGTTTGCTCAGTTCGTGCAGGATGTCGGATGCGGGGGTGATCGGGTAGGAGCCCAGGAACAGCGGCAACCCGGTGAGCTCGGCGGCCGCGACCAGTCCGTAGGACAGCGCCGTGTTGCCGGAGACGCGCCTGTACCTGCCCGGCTTCATGCGTGCGGGCGCGACCTCGTAGGTGACGGCGAAAGCCTCGGTGGTCTCGCCGTAGTTGTAGCCGGCGCGCAGCGCCGCGATATTCGCGGCGGCGATTTCCGGGCGCTTCGCGAACTTCTTCTCAAGAAAAGCGACGACGCCGTTGGTGGGCCGTTGGTAGAGCCAGCTCATGAGGCCGAGGGCGAACATGTTCTTCGCCCGTTCGGCTTCCTTCTTGTTGACCGTCCCCGCGCTGCTTTCCAGGGCGTTCACCGCGTCGATGGTCATCGACGACAGGGGTACCCGGTGTACCCGATACTCGTCCAGCGTGCCATCGGTGAGCGGGTCGGAGGAATATCCGGCCTTCTTCAGGTTCGATCCGGTAAACGCGTCGGTGTTGACGACGAGGTCGGCGCCGTTGGGCAGGTCTTTCAGGTTGGACTTCAACGCCGCCGGGTTCATGGCCACCAGCATGTTCGGGGCATCGCCGGGCGTAAGAATGTCGTGGTCTGAGAAGTGTAGCTGAAATCCGGATACGCCGGCCGGAGTACCCGCTGGCGCACGGATTTCCGCCGGAAAGTCCGGAAGGGTCGACAAGTCATTACCGAACGCGGCGGTCTCGCTGGTGAACTGTTCCCCAGTGAGCTGCATCCCGTCACCTGAGTCACCGGCGAAGCGGATGACGACCCGGTCGAGTCGATGGATTTGACGGTCTCTGACCTGGCCTGACACGTTGTGTGACCTCCTCGGGTACCCCTTGAGCGTACCGGGCGGACTATTGAGGCGGGGCGTAACGTCCCGACGAAGTCATCTGAGTGTGACGACTACGACACGGGCTGGTCCGATCACGCGACACGGAGCTGGTCCGATCATGGCGGCGGTCAGGTTGGGGGTGGGGAAGGCGATGGTGGGAACATGGCCCGATGGCCGGCGACAGGGGTTTCGTGGGAGGGCGCACGGCGCAGACTGTGATCGTGACGCCGGCACTTCGGATCGGGATCGTCGGTGTCGGACGGGCGGGGACGGCTCTGGGAACGGCCTTGGCTGGTGCCGGCCATCCGGTGGTGGCGGTGCATGCGCGGTCCGTTGCGGGCCGGGCGCGGGCTCGGGCTACCTTCCCGGCGGCTTCGTCAGCGACGCCGGCCGAGGTGGCCGATGCGTCTGATGTGACTTTCCTCACAGTTTCCGACGATGTGATTTCGGGCGTCCTGGCGGACATCGTGAATGCCGGGGTTCTGCGGGCCGGTCAGATCGTCGCGCACGCCAGTGGACGGCACGGGGTGGGTATTTTGGAACCGGCACGTGACTGCGGAGCGTCACGAGCAGCGGTACACCCGATCATGACATTGAGTGGCACCGCCGCGGATGCGGGCCTGCTGTCCGGGGCTTCGTTCGGAGTGACCGCCGACCCGGCCGCCGAGCAGGTCGTATGCACCCTGGTCACAGAGATCGGCGGTCGGGTCGTTTTCGTGCCCGAGCGGGTACGGACGGCCTACCATGCCGCCGTCGTCCTCGGCTCCAACTATCTGGCGACGCTGGTCACGGCGACGCTGGCCCTTTTGGACGAACTTGGCGTCCACGAGGGTGCCGATGCCCTCGCCCCGCTGTTGCGACAATCGCTGGACAATGCCATTGAACGGGGCCCGGCCGCGCTGACCGGCCCGGTTCGGCGCGGGGATGCAGGTACGGTACGCGCACATCTGGACGCGCTCGGCGCAGTCGACCCGGCGGCGATGTCGGTCTATGCGGCGCTGGCATCGCTCACTCTGAACCAGCTCGAACAAGCGGGTCTTGCTGAGCGTGAGCGCAGCGAGGCCGTCCGGGAAGTCCTGTCTGCCTCGGCCATGCACACCGTCTTGTAAGAGCGACCGGCATGGCGGGTGCGTCAGTGTAGCGATCACCACGCAGGGTGACGGTTGTGCGTGGCTTCCGGATGAACGGGGCTCTTCACGTCGCGTGACCCGGGTCGTGCATCCCGCGATCGCATGTGGCGGGGAACGGTTCTGGTTGATCCGGACGTTGACTACAGGTGCAACCTTCGAGATGACAGGACACCTGACCGCCATGTCACACCGCTACCATAATGGTCTCAAAACCGTCGCCCTGTTGGGCGTGCTGTCCGCGGTGATTCTCTTTGTCGGTTCCCTGTTCGGGAGCCGTGGTTTGGCAATCGCGTTCATTGTCGCCCTGGGTATGAACGGGTTCTCGTACTTCTTCTCGGACAAGCTGGCTCTGCGCGCGATGCGGGCGTATCCGGTGAGCCAGGTTGAACAGCCACGCATGTACGCAATCGTTCAGGAACTCGCGACCCGGGCGAGGATGCCGATGCCGCGGCTCTACGTCAGCCCGACCGGGGCACCGAACGCGTTCGCCACCGGTCGCAACCCCCGCAACGCAGCCGTCTGCTGTACGTCGGGAATTCTGGAAATCATGGATGATCGTGAGCTGCGCGGCGTCCTGGGCCACGAGCTCAGCCACGTCTACAACCGGGACATCCTTATTGCGTCCGTCGCCGGTGCACTCGCGAGCGTCATCGTCTACCTTGCGCAGTTCGCGGCGATTTTCGGCATTGGTCGGGGTGAGGACGACGACGGTCCGGGCATCCTGGAGATAATGATCCTCGTCCTGCTGGGACCGATCGCCGCGACGATCATTCAGCTCGCCATCAGCAGGTCCAGGGAGTATCAGGCGGATTCCTCCGGCGCGACGTTGACCGGTGATCCGCTCGGCCTCGCGACAGCCCTGCGCAAGCTCGAGGCTGGCACCGCTGCCCGACCGCTCCCGCAGACTTCCCAGCTTGGACCTGTATCGTCGCTCATGATCGCGAACCCGTTTCGGGGCGGTGGGGTTGTCCAGCTGTTCAGTACCCACCCACCCATGGACCGTCGGATCGAGCGGCTGGAGGAGATGGCTCGGTTGGACCCCTACCGTTGAATCTCCGGGGGAAAGTCGTACTCTGAAAAGGCTAGCAGACCTGAGCGTGTAAGATCATCAATCTGGCCGGCACCTGGCGGCCGGTCGAAGGAGCGGGCGTCATCTGGCGAAGCGATCGTGGCTTTCGTATCGCCGAAGACGCCGGGCAACCCGTAATCCCTGACCCGCGGCGAGGCAAACCCCCCAGGCCTCGCCGTGCAGCGCCCCGCCCGAAACCCCCCATCGGGCGGGGCGCACCTTCCTCTGCATGATCATACGCCCGTTGGCCCTGCTGACCTGTGTGTGGCCGCCGGGCGTGCGTGGGCGATCGTCGCACGCCCTTTGGCTGTGTTGGCTGTGTGTGGCCGCCGGGCGTGCGAGAAGGGCGATCGTCGCACGCCCTTTGGCCGGCTAGCGGTAGTTGACGAACTGGAGCGGTAGTCCGAAATCAGCTTCTTTGAGAATCTGGATGATGTGCTGGAGGTCGTCCCGCTTCTTGCCGGTGACCCGGAGTTGATCTCCTTGAATCTGGGCCTGCACACCTTTCGGGCCGTCGGTCCGGATCTTTTTCGAGATCGCTTTGGCCTTGTCGTCGGCGATGCCCTGTTGCACAGTCACCACCAGCCTGTACTCCTTGCCGGACTGAGTGGGCTCCTCGTGCTGTAGCGCTTTGAGCGAGATGCCACGCTTGACCCACTTCTCCTGAAGGACATCCAGTACGGCCTTGACCCGTTCTTCGGTGCTCGCGGTGAGCAGGATGGACTCTCCGGACCACGCTGCTGACGCGCCGGTGTCGCGGAAGTCGAAGCGGGTCCCCACCTCCTTGGCGGTCTGGTTGACGGCGTTGTCGATCTCCTGGCGGTCGACCTTGCTCACGATGTCGAACGACGGGTCCGCCACGGTGAAGTGCCTCCTTCTCGTCGCCGTTACCTGCGCGTAGGCATAGGATCTTCGCATCCTCGCCCAGCGCCTCGGGTGAGGGTAGGGCCCGATCCCTGATCCCGAGTCTGCCCGCGCCCGCGTAACCCGGCACACCCCCGTTCGTGCCTCGCCGCCCACGTCGGTAGCACCGGTTGTCGGCCACGACGGTCCATCCCGTATGCTGTCCACCAACGGCAGGTTGCCCGAGTGGCCAAAGGGAGCGGTCTGTAAAACCGCCGGCTCAGCCTACGTTGGTTCGAACCCAACACCTGCCACCACCTCCCGGGTATCCCGGATCACACTGCCGCACAGGCCCTGAGCGATGCTCGGGGCCTGTCTGCGTCCGTCCGACGCTCGCCGGCCCATGTACCCACCACGTGGGCTACGGTCGCGCCCGCCTCGGCAGCGGACGCTGTAGGTGGTAATGGTCGCTGCGGTGACCGTTTCTACCTACGCTCCGGCCTCGGTAGCGGAGGCGGTAGGTGGTCTCGGTCGCTGTTGTGACCGAGACCACCTACCCGATCTATAGAGTCCGCAGACATGACTGACACCGGCACGCTTGCCGCCCGCGTCCGGGCCGTGTCGCATCTGACCGGTCTGTTTCTGCTGCGTTCCGGGCGGACGAGCGGCGAGTACTTCGACAAGTATCTGTTCGAGGCTGACCCGGCGCTGCTCGCCGGGATCGTCGACGCGATGCGTCCGTTGCTGCCCGCGGACGCGGACGTGCTGGCCGGTCTTGAGCTCGGTGGTATCCCTCTGGTCACCCTGCTGTCCCAGCGGACGGGAATGCCGGCTCGGTTCGTCCGCAAGAAGGCCAAAGAGTACGGCACCTGTCGGACCGCCGAGGGCGGGACAGTCGAGGGCCTGCGGGTCGTGCTCGTCGAGGACGTCGTGACCAGCGGCGGTGCCATCCTGGACGCGGCCCGGGTCCTGCGGGAGCAGGGCGCGATCGTGGAACATGCCCTGTGCGTGATCGACCGTCAGGAGGGCGGGCGGGACAACCTCGCTGGAATCGGACTCGACCTTCGGCCGGTGCTCACCCGCGCTGATCTGGACGCCGTCGCCTGAGGTTCCCGCCGGCTGAAGGCGCCCACTACCGGCGCCCGCTACCAGCGGCCGGAACCGCCGCGTGACATCTTTGGACGCGTGATCTCGGTGGTCATGGCAAATCGTGCAGCGACCTGATGGATCCGCTGTGATCACGCGTCCGTCGACCGACCCGATGGATCAGATTCGAGGTGATACGTCCGGGCCGGACCGGGAGGTTCCAGTCGGGCCGGGCCGGGATGATCCGGTGTATTCCGGCCGATCCGCCCGCGTCTGAGCCCGGTCGCTATCGGGGTATGGGTCGTAGGAGTCGCGCGGCGGTGCGTCGTACCTGGTCAGTCCGTAGATCGCGAGCACGTCGAGCCCGATGAGGACGAGCGACCAGCCTGGGAAGATCGCGAGGAAGGCGAGCTGGGCGATCGCGTTGATTCCGCACATGGCGATGCCCAGCCAGCGTGCCCACTGTTTGCCTGTGATGACCGCGGCAGCGGTGCCGATCTGGACGATGCCCATGCACAGCAGCAGCCAGCCCCAGAAGTCCAGATCCTGGTAGATGACGGTGTTGTTGGCCGTGATGAGGACGGCGTACTTCCTGAGTGCGGCGATTCCATAGATGATGTTGTGGAAGCCGGCGATGAAGATGATGACTGCGGCAAATACCAGCCATCCACGATCAGTGTGCGCAGAGCGTGCCCGTTCCATACGAATCCTCCCCGGAGCCTGACGGGACGGTGAGCCCTCCTTGGCATGCCCTCGTGCTGCCCAGGACATGCCCCGTTGCCCGACATCCCCGTCCGGGACCAGGTGTACGACGGCTCCGGCAGGTCTGCAACGGCGGTGTGGTTCCGCCTGTGGTTCCGCCTGGCGGGTGCGGATCCCGCCCTCGGCGGGTGATGTGCCCCGCCCCAGACGGTCGCCCTGTGTGCCAGATCCCCTGTTCAGGGGCGGATCGTGCTGACCGAGTTGGTGGCCTCGTCCCAGCGCAGCCAGCCGTACTGGAAGGCGCTCTCGCGTCCGCCGTCCACCGAGTACTCATCACTGATCGGCAGGCCCAGGTCGGAGCCGGCAGCGCCGAACGCCAGGTAGCTGCGCAGGATCGACCCGTGCACCTCGTGCGCGCCGGTGGAGCGGCTCCAGTAGATCCGACCGCCCTGGAAGACCGACTGGCGGCTGCCAGCAGCCTCCGCGTCAACCTCATCGCTGGTTGGCCGGCCCAGGAGGCTGTTGCTGCCGCCCAAGGCGAGGTACCGGACGCTGATTCCACCGTGTACCTCGTGGACGTCGGTGGCAACAGACCAGAAGAGCAGTCCCTTCTGGAACTGCCTCCACCGCCCGCCGCCGCCGGCGGGTCCTTCGTTCCGGATGGGCACCGCGAGCAGCGAACGTACTCGAGCCTCCGCGTTGTAGCGCTTGTCGATCTCGCTGGCCCGTCCGTCAGCACTGAGCGCCAATGATCCGGCGCTGCAGCAGAAGACGTTCATGTCGATGTTTCCGGCGATACCGGGGACGCTCGCGGACGACGTGTACTGCCATATCGACCATTTTTGCCAGCCACCGGGCAGGGGTCCGGGGGACGAGGCGGCGTTGTAGATGGCGAACCACAACGGGTAGCGGGAAAACAATGTCGTGTTCTTCATGACATCGGTCCAGAACGACCGATAGGTGTACAGGATCGGAGCCCGCCCGGTTTTGGTCTCGATCTCCTCCAGGAAGGCCTGAGCCCATGCGGCGAGCTGGTCGGCAGATAACCCGCCCCGCGCCTCGAGATCGAGGACGGGCGCCAGCTGGCCCGCGGAGCGGGTCGGTCCGGTGATGGCAAGGAAGCGGTCCGCTTGGTCGACCGCCGTCGCGATCGGCAGCATGGGCCGCGCGTAGTGGTATACGCCGACGGCGAGGCCAGCCTGTCGCGCGTGGTCACGATCAGTGGCGAAGTAGGGGTTGGCGTAACTGTTACCCTCCGTCGCCTTGATGACGACGAAATCGATGCCCGCCGAGCGGACCGCGTTCCAGCCGATCTCCGTGCTGCCGGGGTGCTGCCATGACGAGATGTCCACGCCCCGCGGCCAGCCGGCCGGGATGGCCAGCGCCGAGCGGGTTCGGGTTGGCGTCCCCTCGCCGGGTGGCGCGACGGTCGTGCCTTCGCCCAGGGGCACGTCGTCGGGCGAGACGTAGTCCCGGCGGAGGTCTACCGCGGTGACGTGTGCCGCGGTGACGTGTGCCGTGGTGACGTGTGCCGTGGTGACGTAGGCGGCGGTCAGGTCGCCTGAGACGCCGGCGCTCGCGGCCGTGATGAGCGTCACCACGGCAGTGGCAGTGATCGTCTGTGCGACCGTCCGCGTGGGACGCCGTTGCCGGGGCGTCGGCGATCGGCCCGGATCATCGTGGTGGCGGGTGGTGGGAGGTGTCATCTGCATGGGGCTCCCTGGCAGGTGGGGTGGACTGGCCGATGGGTGATCCCGGATGACAGCCTCGCTCGACCGCTGACTACGCTAAGCGCTTGACTCATTACTTACAGATATATTCACAGGCGCCGGATAGACTTTGTCGCTACTCACGGTTTTCAATCGGCCCGATTGGGCGAAACGTCGTAGCATTAGGTAGCACGCCGGCTTGGGATCTTGACAGCTCTCGCTAAAGATCCACTTGTTGCGGATCGCCGGTGCCGATCGCCTGTCCCACGGGCGGAGATTCGCCGCGACCGGGGATCCGAGCTCGTCGGCGGGGTGCCGTCCCAAGCGCCGTCCTGTCGTGTAGCCTTAAGCGCGCGCACATGCCCCTTTAGCTCAGTCGGCAGAGCGTCTCCATGGTAAGGAGAAGGTCTACGGTTCGATTCCGTAAAGGGGCTCTGTGGTAGCGGTCGGTAGTCGGGCAGCCGGCATCCGGCCGCTGCTCCGTCGGTGGGATTGATTGCTGACGGAGCTGATCCACCAAGGCGGTGTAGCTCAGCCAGGCAGAGCAAGCGGCTCATAATCGCTGTGTCGCCGGTTCAAATCCGGCCACCGCTACCGGCCGGGTCACGACCCGCCGAGGACGACGCGCGGTCGTCCCGCATGTCCAAAAGCTTTGGTTCGTTCTTGTCCGACCTGCAGGAAGAGGCACAGCACCGTGGCCGCCACCGATGTCCGTCCGAAGATCACCATGGCGTGTCAGGTGTGCAAGCACCGCAACTACATCACACGCAAGAACCGCCGCAACGACCCCGATCGCCTGGAGTTGCGCAAGTTCTGCCCGAACTGCCGGGCGCACACCGAGCATCGCGAGACCCGCTGACCCCTTGGCGGTCGCATTCGGTGCATGCGCCCTGTTCGGCCTGTCTGCCTGTCGGAGTAGTCCCGCGGGCCCAGGGCGCTTTGCTGCGCAACCCGCCACCACGGTGAGATCGGAGCATGCAATGCCGCTCAACCGGGATTTTGTCGGGCGCAGGTTTGTCGCTGACACATCGTTCCTGGTCGGACGCGAGCATATCCGGCAGTTCGCCCTGGCGATCGGCGAGGACAGTCCGCTCTGTTATGATCTTGATGCCGCCAAGTCCGCCGGCTACGTCGATCTTGTCGCGCCACCCACCTTTCTGACAGCGCTCAGTATGTGGCGGCCAGTCATTCCCACTCATGATCCCACGCTCGGCCTCGACTACTCACTGGTAGTGCATGGTGAGCAGCAGTATTCACTGCGCCGACCGGTCGTCGCCGGCGACGAGATTATGGTGTCGGGCACGATCACCGACATCCGAATCGCCGGCCGCAACGAATTGTTGATCAGTGACTACGAGTTCGTGACGACCGCTGGTGAGGTGGTGGCAGCGGCGCGGGCGTCGCTGGTCTCCCGCGGAACCGCCATGGCCGAGAAGGGCTGAGAGGCCACGATGGCGGCGACCGTTGCCTATGACGATGTCGAGGTCGGCACCCTCATTCCGGAACGCGAGTTCCGGATCCGCCGTGAAGATCTTGTGCGTTACTGTGGAGCGTCAGGCGACTTCAACGTGATCCACTGGAATGAACGGGCCGCTACCGAGGCCGGTCTGCCCGGAGTCATCGCACATGGGATGTACACCATGGCCAGCGCGGCACGGCTTGTCACCGACTGGGCCGGCGACCCCGGGGCGATCGTCGACTACGGCGTCCGCTTCTCGTCGTTCGTGCCGGTGCCGGACGACGATGCCGGTGCCGCGGTCGTGGTCAGCGGCGTGGTTGCCAAGAAGCTGGACGACAACCAGGTAGTGGTGAAAATCACGGTGCGGTGCGATGGAACCAAGGTGCTGTTGGGGTCGCGCGCTACCGTCCAGCTTTCCTGATCGATCCCCGGGACAATCCGCAGCCGATCCTTACGACCCATGACGGTGTGTCGGGGAGTCCGGCGCGGCTCCTGGACACACCGTCAGTCGTTAGGGCTGTGGGGGCTGTGGGGGCTGCGGCCTCCGGGCGCGCGATCTGACGATCATCGCGCGCCCTTTGGCCCTCTGGGCGACTTCTGGTCAGTCCGCCTCGGCCAGTAGATCGGACATGCGCCGCACACCGGTGGTCAGGTCGTCGTCGCCGAGCGCGTAGGACAACCGGGCGTAGCCGGGTGTCCCGAACGCCTCACCTGGCACGATCGCGACGCCGGCCTCCTCGAGGATGAGCGTGGTCAGGGCCGCCGAGGTTGTCGGGGTGCGTCCTCGCAGCGTGCGACCAATAACACCGAGCAACGACGGGTAGCAGTAGAAGGCACCTTCCGGCATCGGACACACCACGCCGGGGGTGTCGGAGAGCATGCGGTGCATGGTCTGGCGACGTCGGTCGAAGGCGAGGCGCATCTGGGCCACCGCGTCCAGCGGGCCGGCCACGGCTGCCAGCGCCGCCGCCTGTGCCACATTGGAGACGTTGGACGCGGCATGGGACTGCAGGTTGATGGCTGCCTTGACGGCATCCGCCGGTCCGATCAGCCAGCCGACCCGCCACCCCGTCATCGCATAGGTCTTGGCGACGCCGTTGACGACGATGCAGCGGTCGGCGATCTCGGGGACCTCTACCGGCAGGGAGGCGAAGCGGGCGTCGCCGTACACCAGGTGCTCGTAGATCTCGTCGGCGATCACCCACAGCCCGGCATCGGCGGCCCAACGCCCGATCGCCCGGACTTCCTCGGGTGTGTGTACGGCGCCGGTCGGGTTGGACGGCGAGCAGAAGACCAGCACCTTCGTGCGGGGGGTGCGAGCCGCCTCCAGCTGCTCCACCGTGACCCGGTAGCCCTGGTCGGGAGTGGTCACGACGTCCACAGCCGTGCCGCCGGCAAGCCGGATGGACTCCGGGTAGGTCGTCCAGTACGGAGCGGGCAGCAGCACCTCGTCGCCGGGGTCGAGGAGGGTCGCGAACGCCATGTAGACGGCCTGCTTGCCGCCGTTGGTGATGAGTACCTGGCTGGCGGGGACGTCGAGGCCGGAGTCGCGGCGGGTCTTGTCCGCCACCGCCTCCCTGAGCTCCGGTAGGCCGGCAGCCGGTGTGTAGCGGTGCATCTTCGGATCGCCGCATGCCTTCTCGGCAGCGGCGACGACATGGTCGGGAGTGGGGAAATCCGGTTCGCCGGCACCAAAGCCGATCACGTCCCGGCCGGCCGCGCGCAGCGCCTTCGCGGTCGAATCCACGGCAAGTGTCGCCGAAGGGGCGATGCCTCCGACGCGGTGAGAGATCCGGGTCATGACCGTCATGCTGCCACGCATACCGGGTTGCCCGCTCGATCATTGGGACGCTCCGTCCGGATCATGCCGGGGTGCCCGGTGTATCTGGACCAGGTGGCTGTGTGGGCGGTGACCGTTGGCCCTGCCGGTCGCGCGATGTCGCGCTATAATCGCGCGACCCCGGGCGGGTGAGGTGGTCGGCGGTCAGCTGGGCAGTCGGTCCGGCCAGCCGATGTCCGGACAGCGACTGGCCGGCCAGCCGCTGTCCAGCCGGCCTCTTTCCGGCTAGCCTGAGGGGGCGGAGACGGTGAACCCGATCGCAGGCTCGCGGCTGTGGGCCGCGTAAGGGGCCGCGTAGGGAGTATGGTGGACGCGCTTGGGCTGTCATCCCCGTATGTAGCATCGCGGATGATCTTCAGGGTCACGTGATCTACAAGGTCACGGTCGGGCCTGGGTTCGTTTCGACCGGCGATGCTGCCGCGGCGACGGTCGTGGTGTAAAGGGGCGTGGCTCAATTGGTAGAGCACCGGTCTCCAAAACCGGCGGTTGCAGGTTCGAGTCCTGTCGCCCCTGCGGTATCCGACGACCAGGTAGGTGGAGTGAGTGGCGACCGACACACGTGACGCGGCACCGCGGGCCGGCCAAGCGACCCGGCCGGCAGCCCGGCGCCGTACTTCGCCGCTGCGCTTCTACCGAGAGATCGTCGCCGAGCTTCGGAAGGTCATCTACCCGGGTCGAAGTGAACTGATCACCTATGTGGTGGTGGTGCTCATGTTCTGTTCGATCATGGTGGCATTCGTCGCCTCGCTGGACTTCGGTCTTACCAAGGCGGTGTTGGCGATCTTCGGTTGATATGAACCGCGGTCCGCGGACCCATGTCACCGCAACGCCCGCACAGCTCACAGAGCACGGTCAAGAGAGAAGGAACGTCCGCGTGTCCCAGGTTCCCGAGCACGTCTCCTCCGAACAGGGGGAGGCTCTCGACGGTCTCAACCCGCTGGCGGCACTGGCGCACGACGAGGTGGCAAGCACGGAAGCCGGCGCCCTGCCGCAGGACGGCGAGGGCGGCGACGGCTCCACTGGCACCGACACCGACCCCGGCTATCTCGCCACGGCCGCCCCGGATGTCGACCAGCCCGCCTTCGACGAGGACGACGAGGACGATGATGACGACGTCCGGCGGGCGCTGGCGGACGCGCCCGGAGACTGGTACGTCATTCATTCATATGCCGGCTATGAGAACAAGGTGAAGACGAACCTCGAGACTCGGATCTCCAGCCTCAACATGGAGGAGTACATCTTCCAGATCGAGGTGCCGACCGAGGAGGTCCCGGTCATCAAGAACGGCAAACGGCAGCTGGTTCAGCAGAAGAAGTATCCGGGCTACATCTATGTCCGTATGGACCTCACCGACCAGTCGTGGTCGGCCGTTCGGAACACTCCCGGGGTGACCGGCTTCGTCGGCCTGACCAACAAGCCGTCGCCGTTGCGGACGGAGGAGGTTGTTTCGATTCTCGCGCCTCCGGCACCGCCCGAGAAGAAGGCCGAGACGGTCCGGGTGCAGGAGTTCGAGGTCGGGGAGTCGGTGACCGTCATGGACGGCCCGTTCGCGACCCTGCCCGCGACCATCAGTGAGATCAACCTCGATGCACAGCGGCTCAAGGTGCTGGTGTCCATCTTCGGCCGCGAAACCCCGGTCGAGCTCCAGTTCAACCAGGTTGCGAAGATCTGATCTGCCCGATGGCCGATGGTGGAGCGATCATGTGCGTGCTCGCGCCGCCGGAGGTTCCAACCAGCCCGGCGATGCGTTAGCCGGCTGACGGCGGCGCGGTCACCGCACTTTTTGCGCCGACGGAGACCCCAGGAAACCCAGAGAGAAACGACACCATGCCTCCCAAGAAGAAGATCTCGGCCGTCATCAAACTCCAGATCAACGCCGGTGTGGCGACACCCGCACCTCCGGTGGGCCCGGCGCTCGGCCAGCACGGCGTCAACATCATGGAGTTCTGCAAGCAGTACAACGCGGCCACCGAGTCACAGCGTGGGAATGTCGTCCCGGTCGAGATCACCGTGTACGACGACCGTTCCTTCACCTTTGTCACCAAGACCCCGCCGGCGGCACGGCTCATCCTCAAGGCCGCCGGAATCGAGAAGGGCAGCGGTGTTCCGCACCGCACCAAGGTGGCGAACCTCACCGCGGAGCAGATCCGCCAGATCGCCCAGACCAAGCTGCCCGACCTCAATGCGACCACCCTGGACGCCGCCGAGAAGATCATTGCCGGGACCGCGCGGTCCATGGGCATAACCGTCAGCGGCTGACCGCCAAGGCCGGAGACTGTGGGAGGGCGCCCGTCCGGGCTGCCCGCCATGACCACAAGGAGACACACATGAAGCGCAGCAAGGCATACCGGGCCGCCTTCGAGAAGATCGAAGCGGACCGCCTGTACACGCCGCTGGAGGCCGTTGCGCTGGCCCGGGAGACGTCCACCACCAAGTACGCCGCGACGGTCGAGGTCGCGCTGCGCCTGGGTGTCGATCCGCGCAAGGCCGACCAGATGGTCCGCGGCACCGTGAACCTGCCGCACGGAACCGGCAAGTCCCCGCGGGTTGCGGTTTTCGCCGTCGGCGAGAAGGCTGACGAGGCCGCCGCGGCGGGTGCGGATATCGTCGGCAGCGACGATCTCGTGCAGCGGATCCAGGAAGGATTCCTGGACTTCGACGCGACGGTCGCGACGCCCGACCAGATGGCGAAGGTCGGCCGTATCGCCCGGATCCTGGGGCCACGCGGACTCATGCCGAACCCCAAGACCGGAACCGTCACCCTTGACATCGCCAAGGCCGTCCGCGACATCAAGGGCGGAAAGATCAATTTTCGGGTGGACAAGCAGGGCAACCTGCATATCGTGATCGGAAAGACCGCTTTCACCGATGAGCAGTTGATCGAGAACTACGGTGTCGCGTTGGACGAGATCGTCCGGGTGAAGCCGTCGGCGTCCAAGGGTCGCTATCTGAGGAAGATCACGTTGACGACGACGATGGGTCCGGGAATCCCGGTCGATCCCAGCCGTACCCGTAACCTTCTCGAGGATGCCACGGTCTGATCTTTCCGGCGGGTCGCGGTCCGGGGCTCCGGGTGTTCGGGGCTCCGGACACCCGGACCTTCGTGGTAGCCGCTTGGCGGCCCGTCGGTCCGTGTCTGGTCGTTGCGTGTACTATCTGACAAGAACCAAACCGAAGACCGCTGGTCGTCGTCCCGTTCCGGGGCGACCGAAGGTCCGGTATGACCGGGCGGCCCGCGCAGGTGAGGGAGCGTTGCCCCGGGGCTGGCGGCTAGCCGCGTACTCCCCGGTACTTCAGCCCCGTGCGCCTGCGCCGGGGCGTTTGTCGTTATCCGGCATCTTTCGGGCGACTGGCCAGACCCCATGAAGGAGCCCGATGGCGAAGCCGGAAAAGGTCGCCGCGGTAACAGAGATCGTAGACTCGTTCCGGGGCGCGTCCGCGGCGGTACTCACCGAGTACCGCGGGTTGACGGTGAGCCAGCTCACCGAGCTACGCCGTTCGCTGGGCGAGGGCACCGAGTACGCCGTGGTGAAGAACACCCTGACCAGGATTGCCGCCGCGCAGGCGGGCGTCACGGGTCTGGACGAACTCCTGGTCGGCCCGACAGCGGTCGCGTTCGTCACCGGCGACCCGGTCGAGGCGGCCAAGAGCCTGCGTGACTTCGCCCGCGCCAATCCCGCCCTGATCGTCAAGGGTGGGGTCGTCGAGGGCCGGTCGATGTCGGCAGACGACATCCGCAAGCTCGCCGATCTCGAGTCCCGCGAGGTGCTGCTCGCCAAGCTCGCCGGTGCGCTGAACGGGTCGCTGGCCCAGGCGGTCCGCCTGTTCGCGGCGCCGCTGGCCCAGGCGGCTCGCCTGGCCGAGGCATTGCGTGCCAAGCGGGAGGCCGAGCTGCCCGCGTCCGAAGCCCCCCTGCCGCAGGCGTCGGCCACAGACGGACCGGCCACAGACGGACCGGCCACAGACGGACCCACCGCGGCGGCGCCGAGCGCCGAATAGAGCTGTCCGTCCAGCCCTACACCAGATACTCCAAACCAGTTCCCGGTACCCGCCACGGGCGGCGTGCCATCACAACCGGAAGGACCGCCACGATGGCGAAGCTGTCGACCGTCGAGCTGCTGGACGCGTTCAAGGAAATGACGCTGCTGGAGCTGTCGGAGTTTGTGAAGCAGTTCGAGGACACCTTCGGGGTGACCGCGGCAGCCCCGGTCGCGATCGCCGTTGCCGGCGGTGCCGGTTCGGCCGCTGAGACGCCGGTCGTCGAGGAGCAGGACGAGTTCGACGTCATCCTCACCGCTGTGGGCGACAAGAAGATCCAGGTCATCAAGGAGGTCCGCGCGCTGACCAGTCTGGGCCTGAAGGAGGCCAAGGACCTCGTCGACGGCGCACCGAAGCCGGTCCTGGAGAAGGCCACCAAGGAAGCCGCGGAGAAGGCCAAGGCCGCGCTTGAGGGTGCCGGGGCGACGGTCACCGTCAAGTAGCGACGGGGTCACCGTCAAGTAGGCACTGATCGGTCGGGCCGCCGCTCGTCAACGGACAAGGCGGGCAACGGCGGTCCGACCGGTTGCCGGGGCCCCTCCGGCAGGCCGCTGGTAAGGCCGGCCCTCGGGAGTCTGTCGTCGGCCGAGTGCGCGGTGCCACGCCAGTTCCGTGGCTGTTACGGTGAGCTGCTGCGGTGCCATGTTGTTAGGGTGCGGCATGCGGTCTTCCGGTTGGGGTTGACGACCTCACCCGGGACGGAGTTCCATCATCGGGAAGCGGTGAGACATACCTGTCGAGCAGCCTTGCCAGCAGTGCGGCCATCGGCTACACTGCTCGTTTGGGCTGCCCTTTCGTCGTGCGCTTGCGTTGCCTTCGGGTACGCGACGATCCGGCCCCGCGCGCAACCGCGTCCCGTGGCGCGGCCGTCCAGACGTAAGGACCGAGGTAATCCGAGCGAGACCGTTGACCGCAACCTGCCACCGAACCGCCGCCGCGTCGCCAGCCTGGGATGACCCTCCCACACAGGTGTCCTCCTTCGGAAGATGTCGTGACGGACTACTCGCCGACGCCCGTGTCGCGTCTGCCCGCACCGTGTCGCGTCTGCCCGCACCGTGGGGCAGCAGCGCGTTCCGTTGGACTACCCCCGCCGACACTCCGCACAACCGTAGCGAGACACTGATCACCCGACCACCCTTCGCCGGATTGTGCGAGGAGGCCGAGGGCAACGTGAGAAGAATCATGATCGCGTTGTCGGCGGCCCAAGGACGCATGAGCACCGCCAGCCCGACGATCAGGCCACCGGAAGGACCACCTTGGCCGCCTCGCCTAACTCCTCCCGCATCTCGTTCGCAAAGATCATCGAACCTCTCGAGGTCCCCGATCTTCTCGCCCTGCAGACCCAGTCCTTTGACTGGCTGATCGGCAATGAGGCGTGGGCGGAACGGGTTCAGGAAGCCATCGACGCCGGTCGTGACGACGTACCCGTCACGTCGGGTCTCGAAGAGGTCTTCGAGGAGATTTCTCCTATCGAAGACTTCTCGGGTTCGATGTCACTGTCGTTCCGCGACCACCGTTTCGAACCGCCGAAGTACTCCGTCGAGGAGTGCAAGGACAAGGATATGACGTACTCGGCCCCGATGTTCGTGACGGCCGAGTTCACCAACAACAACACCGGTGAGATCAAGAGCCAGACGGTGTTCATGGGCGACTTTCCGCTCATGACTCCGAAGGGCACCTTTGTCATCAACGGGACCGAGCGGGTTGTCGTCAGCCAGCTCGTGCGTTCGCCCGGTGTGTACTTCGAGAAGACCATCGACAAGGTGTCGGACAAGGACCTGTTCTCCTGCAAGGTCATCCCGTCCCGGGGCGCCTGGCTGGAGTTCGAGGTCGACAAGCGGGACACCGTCGGTGTGCGTATCGACCGCAAGCGCCGCCAGTCGGTGACCGTGCTGCTCAAGGCACTCGGTTGGGACGAGGCGCGCATCCTCGAGCGCTTCGGTGATTTTCCGTCGATGCGAGTGACGCTGGAAAAGGACCACACATCCAGCCAGGACGACGCGCTGCTCGACATTTACCGCAAGCTCCGGCCGGGTGAGCCGCCGACACGCGAGTCGGCCCAGACGCTGCTGGAGAACCTCTTCTTCAACCCGAAGCGTTACGACCTGGCGAAGGTCGGCCGCTACAAGGTGAACAAGAAGCTCGGCGTCGACGTCCCGCACGACGTGGGCGTGCTCACCGAGGATGACGTCGTCCGCACGATCGAATATGTCGTGCAGCTGCATGCGGGCAAGGACAAGTCATATGACGTGGATGACATCGACCACTTCGGTAACCGTCGGTTGCGTACGGTCGGCGAGCTGATCCAGAATCAGGTGCGGCTCGGTCTCGCCCGGATGGAGCGGGTCGTCCGGGAACGGATGACCACCCAGGACGTCGAGGCGATCACTCCCCAGACGCTCATCAACATCCGGCCGGTCGTCGCCTCCATCAAGGAGTTCTTCGGCACCAGCCAGTTGTCCCAGTTCATGGACCAGACCAACCCGTTGGCGGGCCTTACCCACAAGCGGCGCCTGTCCGCGCTAGGCCCCGGTGGTCTGTCC
>NZ_CAUVXI010000016.1:0-43792 GCF_963555845.1 Protofrankia sp. Cas8
GTTGGGGGCGTAGCAGCTCGTCCGTGGGCCGCCACGTCGGCACCTGGACCAGGCCGGGATCGAGGAGATCGGTTCCGTCGAAAAAGTTCGCGATCTCCGCCTTGGCCCGCAGGGTGAGTGGCACCGCAGCGTTGCGGTAGGTGGACACAACGTCATCCGCCGCCATGGGACGCAGATCGGCGGTCGCATGGGACAGAACGAGGTAGCTACCCTCGGGGAGAGCGTCAAGCAGGCTTTTCACGATGGTGCCGGGGTTCTCCTCGTCGGTGATGAAGTGCAGGATCGCGACGAGGAAAAGACCGACCGGCCGGGTAAAGTCGAGGGTTTCGGTCATCTCCGGCGCGGACAGGATGCGGTCGACATGGCGCAGGTCTGCGTCGAGATAGGCGGTAACGCCGTCGGGGGTGCTGGTGAGCAGGGCACGGGCGTAGGCCAGGACGAGCCGATCGTTGTCGGTGTAGACGACCCGGGACGCTGGGGCGACATCCTGGACGATCTCATGAAGATTCGGGCTGGTGGGAATACCGGTGCCGATATCGAGGAACTGGCGGACACCGCACTCGGCCGCGAGGAACCGGGCCGCGCGGGCCAGGAAACGTCTGTTCTCCCGTGCCATGAGCCGGGCCTCGGGTGCGGCGTCGAGGACCCTTTCCGCCGCTGCACGGTCGGCGGGGAAGTTATCCTTCCCGCCCAGGTAGTAGTCGTACAGGCGGGCGGGATGGGGAACGCTCACGTCGATACCGACCGGAGTCTGGTCTCCCTGGTCCTCGGGCATGGGATGGGGTTCCGTTCACTACGGGACGTCCTCGCAACCCTCATCAGGATTGTGGACCGTCCAGGATGGCAGGGACAGGCAAGGTGGTGTCACTGTCCTGGATGAACGTCTGCGGGTCATTCCCTCCCGTGGGAAGCTTCGATTCGGCCTCGCCGAGGGCCGTGACCTGTGACGACGCACCCCAAGAAGGAAGATTATTCCGCCTGGATGGTCAGGTTGGTTGCACGCCAGGATCGTGCCGCGTCGCGTGATCGCCGGTGGTCGACGAAGGGCACCCACGCATGATCGCCATTTCTCCATCGGCCACCCGCGCACCGGACGGTCCCCTTGGGCAAGCGGACGACGGTCCGCAGTTTCTGTATCAACGGCGACGGCATCAGACGAATACCACCAGGAGCTGTATCCGCAGCCTCGTGTGGCGATGGGCGTCTCCGGCGGCAGGTTGTCAGCAGGCATCGACAACCTGGTGACGACGGTCGCGTGGACGATTGCGGTCCACATAGTGAGAACGGCGGCGAGTCATCCTCGCGCGGTCCGTACTCCCCACGGTGTGATCGAGCCGCTACTGTTGACGCGTCCCGCAGGCGCGGATCCGACGCCAGGCCCGGTGGCCGGGGACGAGGAAGGAGCGTTGCGCGTCGTCATGGCCAGGCCGGGTCTGAAAGCCGAACAGGACGAGCTACGTGCCCGGATGCGCCGGGCTGGGATGACCCACGGCGAGATCGCCGTCGAGTTCGCCCGCCGCTACCGGCTGCGCCCGCGGGCCGCCTACCGGGTGGCCCACGGCTGGACCCAGCAGCAGGCCGCGACTCAGATCAACGCCCACGCCGCCCGCATCGGCCTCGATCCGGATGGCACCGCCGTGGTGACCGCCCCGCGGTTATGTGAGCTGGAGCACTGGCCGCTTCCGCTCCGACGACGCCCCAGCCCGCAGATCCTCACTCTGCTCGCCGAGGTCTACGGCACCGACATCCACAGCCTGCTCGACCTCGACGACCGCGAACATCTCACCCCCGCCGACCGGCTCCTCATCAACAGCACCCGAAGGATCGGGCCGGCAAGGCCAGCGCACCCGCCAGCCGCGCTTCCGTCGGAGACCACGATCGTCCGGAACGGAGTCGTCCCATTCGAGCCGCCCCTCGTCGCGGCGGTCACGGGCGATGCCGAGGCGGGTGGCGGTCAGAACGACCAACTTGGTGAACTGCTCGACGTGGGACTGCGCTTGCGGTATTTCGCCGCGCCGACCGTCCACACCAGCCTTCTTGACTATCTCGATAATTTCATCGGAGTTTGTGTCCACTCCTATGAAGCGCGCGGCCCGGCGGCGATGATGCTTCATGTCACCCGTCAGCGGCGGTGGGTACAGACCCTCGTCGAGGGTTGGCAGCTGCCACGGGACCGCCAGCGGTTACTCGGGATCGCGGCACGGCTGTCGGGACTGGCGGGATACATGGCCGTGAATCTCGGCGATTTTCCTCTCGCGCGGGCGTACTGCGCGGAGGCGTTCACGATCGCGGTGGCCGTGGACGACAGCGATCTCGCCGCCTGGGTACGCGGCACGGAGAGCCTGTGCGAGTACTACGCCGGCGACTATCGGCTGGCGCTGGCACATGCTCGTGATGGACAGAACTATGCCGCGGGCGGCCCGCAGGCGATCCGGCTGGCGGTCAACGGAGAAGCGCGGGCCCTCGGCCAGCTCGGTGACCGTGGGGGTGCGCGGGAGGCTGTCGGCCGGGCGTTCGACCTGGCCGAAGCGACCCGGCTGCCCGACGGCATGTCACCGTGTGTCTCGTTCGGCCCGTACAGCCTTGCGCGGATCGCGGCGAACGCCGCGACAGCTCACGTCGGGACCGGCGAAGCCGCTCTGGTCCACCACTACGCGGAGATGACCAGCGACGTGCTGCGTACCGCCCAGTCACCCTGGAGCGACGTGCTGGTAGCGCTCGACGTCGCCACCGCGCTGACGGCCGGTGACGATCCTGATCCCGAACGCAGCGCGGCTATCGGCGTCGAGGCGCTGGCTCACGCCGGTTCTAACCCGATCGAGTCCATCCGCCAACGCGGACGGGAACTCGTCCGCCGTACCGCGCCGTGGCGCTCCCTGCCCCGCGTCACCGAGCTGGCCGAGGCGTCCCGGGCGCTCACCCGTGGGCTCCGGTGAACGAGAACGACCCGGTCCACGACGACTGGGAACGGTTCCGCACCGTGACCACGATGAACAACCACTGGGACCGACCCGGCTGGGCCCCCGGCCGAAGCTCTTATCACTGGTTCCTGACCTTCGACGACGCTGCTCTCTGCGACCTCGCGATGGCCTGCCAACGACATCTGCTCGACTTCGACTGCCTCGACCCCGTGACCGGCGACGGCCTGCACCTCACCGTGCGCCGGCTCGCGTTCGTCGACGAGATCGATACCGCCGACATCGACATCATCACCGCGCAGGTCGCCGAGCGTTGCCGCACCCTGCCGGCGTTCTCCCTGCGGGTCGGGCCACTGGCAGGGTCAAGCGGGGCCGTCCGCTTCAGCGCCACACCCTGGGAACCACTGCTCGAACTACGTCACATGGTCGACGACGTGGCAACCGCGTGCGGTCTGCCCGCCATCGACCGGCGGTTCCGTCCGCATGTCGGCATCGCCTACTGCAACCGCAGTGTCGCCACCGAGCCGATCATCCGCCGTGTCGCCATGCTGCGAGATCTGCCACCCGTCGACGTCCCTGTCATCGATCTACGGCTGGTCCGGTTGTACCGCGACGGCCGCTCCTACCGATGGACCCCGCTGTTCGTCGCTCCCCTGAACGTCGTCCGTCTTACGCCACGAACCGACCCGCACATCATCGGGCCCTGCTGATGAATGGACCAAAGCACCCCACCCACACACCATGTAAGGAGAGCTGTGTCGGAGCGTTACCGCAGCATCGTCGACGTGTACGTCCTGCTCCGACGAGGCGGCAAGATTCTTCTCGTGGAGCGCGCCAACACCGGATACGCCGACGGACAACTCTGCCCACCCAGCGGCCATCTCGAACAGGATGAGTCCGTCGTAGAAGGCGCTATCCGTGAAGCTCGTGAGGAAGTAGGTGTCTCACTCATTCCGGACGACTTTCATTGCGTGCACGTGGTGCATCACCGTAACTCGGATGGGCAGGGCCGCATCGGCTTCTTTTTCGCAGCAACGTGTTGGGAAGGCGAACCGCATAACCGTGAGCCCCACAAGTGTGCCGGTCTACTCTGGGCCGACCCCGATGACCTTCCGCTGAACACCGTCGGCTACACGGCTGCGGCCGTCGCGCAGATCCAAGCTGGACACGGATTCTCGATTCATGGTTGGAACATGACTTGATCGAGGTCGAACTCGCAGAACGCGGATCTTCGGACCTCTGCGCAGATCAGGTGCGGAGCCTTCCGTCCTGGTGCGTCCAGGCGTTACTGGACCTGGCGAACGTCGGCTGCATAATAGAACTCGAGCAGGAGGGTGTTCGGGCGCTGCTCGGTCAGACCGACGAGGTGTTCCGAGCAGCCTTCAGGATGAACCCGATCGACTCGGCGACCTGCCTGCCGTCGCCCGGTGCCGGCTACTGCCCCAGACACACTTGGTTTTCTGATCACCGCGCTGGTCGCGGACGCTGTTCGCCCCGCCAGCCGGTGAACGCCCGGCGTGCAGGGGTCGGGTGCAGCTGGCCGGCACATCCTCGTCGGCGCCCAAGGGTCGTCGCTGACCGTGGTGTGACACAATCGACGTGTCGAAGCGTATGTCGCCAGGTATGGGTGGACATCGGCGCGCGGCGACCGCAGGTGGCACGATCACGGGGGGCGTAGATGAAGGAGCTCGAACTCGCGGAGACGGTGCGGGCGCTGCGCGCCGAAATCGTGCGCGCTGCTCCGGCGGCCGAGGGCGCCGACTTCTACTTCCCGGTGAAGGAGATCCAGATCGAATTCCACGTCGGGGTGACCAAGTCCTCCGAAGGGGAGGCCGGGGTGAAGTTCTGGGTGGTGGAGCTGGGTACCTCGGGCGCCCTCGCCAAGGAAGAGATCCAAACCGTCACGGTTACCCTGGGCGCGCCGGTCGACAAGGACGGCAACCCGGTCCCCGTCAAGGTCGCTGGTGGCTCGGCGAAGAAGATTTGATCGGACTGCCGGCTCTTTGGTGTCGCTGGTATGACGATCAGTCCGATCATCGGCCCAAGGCGCGCGGTCGAGGTTCTCTTTTACCGTGGACCGTCGTACAGGCCTGCTGACGAGTGTTGGATGCTAAGTTCTGGCTATCTCATCGGCGGCATGACTGACCCGATCGTCCTGACGAGCGCGCACGGCATCGACTACCATCAAAGGCTCCGCCCCGACCAGGAGCTGTCGATCCGCACCATTGAGGGCGCCGAGTTCAAGGCCCGGCCTCTGGTCGTCTGTGACAACGCGTCCCAGGTTGACCTCGCGCTGCTGGCTGTCACCGACGAGCGCATCAACGGCGAGGGCTTTTTTGAGGATCTGAAGAACCTCCCCCCTGTCTCCTACGCCCGGGTGGAGCGGGACCGCCCCGACGTGGTAACGGGATGCTGGGTGGTGGGGTTCCCCGGGTTCAAACAGCAGGCCGAACCGGTTCTACCTGGGGGGCGTCGCCGGGACACAGCCCAGGCAAACGGGACGATTTCCCCCGGTGCCGACCAGGTGAGGAATTGGCTGACGCTGGACGTGAAGGAGACGCCCAATGGACTTCATGGCGGGGGGTCCGAGTGGGAGGGTATGTCTGGGTCGGTGGTCTTCGCGCCTGACGGAGACAGCCCGCGGGCCGTTGGTGTGGTCGTGGAACATTACAAACCGCAGGGAGTGTCGGCGCTCACCGTCGTACCGATTATGGCTCTGTGCGCGCTTGACAATGCTGCGGAGTGGTGTGACCACTTTGGCGTTACCACCCTGAGTGACCTACCGAGAGTGCCTCGGCCTGCGAACCCGATGGTGTTCCGACCATTACGTCCTGGCGCCACACGGTTCCCGGACCTGGAGGACTACGTCGCCGACCAGCTCGCCGACTTCATCTCGTTACGGACGGTGGCGAAATATGTCGGATGTCCGCCCATGGGCGACGAGGAGCCCGACGACGATCGCCGCAGGAAGGTGGTCGCGAGAACGATCGCCAGCCGGATGTACTCGGGCGACACCGACCTGAACCGCGTCGCCACTGCGTTGAGCAGAGCACCCGCGATCGGCCGTGCGCGCGCGGACATCGCCGACCGCCTGGTCCCCTTCAAGGAGACGGTTCCGGACGGAGCCGCCGCCCGGCTCGCGTCCCTGGTCAAGGGTGGCTGCATGGTCGCCGCGGATGGCGAGCGGGCACCGGCCGTGATGATCCGGGCGGACGAGGTCCCGTTCGCCTTCTGGCATTTCGTGCGCGCTCGCGAGGAAGCGCTCCTTCCTCGCGCCATCCATGTGTCCGATGAGCGCCCCCCGGACTCCCCGGTCTCGGTCTCCGACTTCGTCGGGGACCAGATCAGGGCGCGTATCCTCGCGGAGGCAGGCTGGTTGGGGTCCAGCACGTCGGACGGTTCCGACCAGGATCTGGACGACGCATTGGACAGCTTCGCCGACGACGACCGCGGCCCGATCGTCGTGATCTGGCCGGCCGGATTCGACATCAGCCACGTCACCGAACTGCGGGCGAGATATCCACGCTTGTTGTTCGCGATCGTCGTCGGGGCGGACGAGACGGGACCAGACGACGCTCCTCTGCTGGAAGTTCTCCAGAACCCCAGGGCCGAGCACCACTTCTACCGCCAGTACCGCACAATGACCGGCGGCGTTCCGCCGAGAATCGGAGCGTGGCAGTGAACGTGCCGGATGTCGACTGCGACTTCACTTACGAGAAGATATTCGACTGCGGCGATGCGGGTCCGCAACCGGTTGGGGTCGGGCACGATGCCGTCACGGATGTCGCGGCGCAGGTGGCGCCCCTCGCGGCGACGGCACTCGGCGACCAAGTGCCGCCCCTGGGCTACCGTTTCACGGCGGACACCGAACTGGCCATCAACGTGGCCTTGGCGGCCCGGCGCCCGCTGCTTGTCCGCGGCGAGCCGGGCTGCGGCAAGTCCACACTCGCGCCGGCGGTCGCAAAGGTCGCTGGATGGGACTTCCTGTCCGTGACCGTCACCTCGCGTACCCGCGCGCAGGACCTGTTGTGGACCTTCGACGCGATCCGCCGACTGCGTGACGCCCAAGCCGGGCAGGGCCGTGTCGGCCGTCATCCCACAGGAGCGCGCTTGGTCGGCACGCAGCGGTCAGGTCCCGAACGGTCGAGCTCACCGCGGTTGAAAACAGGGGGATTCGGCGCTGCGGCGATCGAGAATCTGCGGCGCTACGTCCGCCCGGGGGTGTTCTGGTGGGCGCTCGCGCCCGAGAACGCGGCAGCGGTGCACGGTGGCATTCCACCAACGGGGCCACGCGACCGGGCTGTCCTCCTGCTCGACGAGATCGACAAGGCCGAGCCGGACGTCCCGAACGACCTGCTCGCTCCTATGGGCACCTTGTCGTTCGAGGTCACGGACTTGGACGGCCACACCGTCCGACACGAACGCGCGTACGCGCCGCTCATCGTCGTCACCACCAACGAGGAGCGTGACCTCCCGCCTGCCTTCGTCCGCCGATGTGTGGTCCTGTCGCTTGAGTTTCCTACGGAGGACGGGCTGGTCGACATCGGGCGGCGGCACTTCCCCGGCGTGGACGAGGACCTGCTTGAACAGGCCGCGACGGTCACCGGCACGGCACGCAAGGAGGCACTGGCCGCGAGCGCCCAGCCGCCAGGGACCGCGGAGTACCTTGACGCGGTCCGGGCCGCTACTGGACTGGGCGTCACGCCGGGCGGCACCCCGCGAGAGTGGGAACGGATCAGGCGGTTGACGCTGGCGAAGTGGGCGAGGCCCGAGCGCGCATGACCGACCTGTCGCCGGAGATCTTCATTGCCGACCTGGTCCGGGTGTTCGGCCGGTTGGGGTGTGCCGACGCTGCCACCGAGGGCGCCGTGGCGCGCCTGCTCGGCTTTGCCCCGTCCGCAGCCGACGACAAGATTTCGGCCCAATACGACTCTGAAGAGGCGGTACCGGTAGCGGAAGATCTGCCCGACGTCCTGCGCCCCGCAGGGCCGCCGTCTGCCGAGGGCCCCGGCGACGACTCGGCCGCGGACCTGCGCACCGTTGGCGCGGATACCGAGCCGTCGACATGGATACCGTTGAGTCGCCGCGAACCGCTTTCCGAGCTGCCGCCGTGGCTGGCGACCGAACCGACCGCCAGTCCAAGCGCTGCAGAGCGGTCGTCGTCCGACCCCGGGGCCATCACGGCACCCACTTCGCCGGGCGTGCCGTCCCTGTTTTCGCGCCGTGCCGCCCGTGTAATTGTTTCGACGGCGCTGGCCGTGTCGTCCAGCGACGGCGATATCGACATCGACAGGATCATGGCGTCCCTCGCCCGTGGCGAGGCTTTCTCGGACATCCCGCGGATGCCCGTCCACACGAACCGACGCGGGGTGCAGGTCCTGCTCGACATGTCAGCCGCGATGCAACCGTTCCTTCCCGATCTCGCGCGGCTACCCGCCCAGCTCGCCCGAGTCGTCGGGCCGCGGGTGCAGACTCTGCGGTTCGCGAGGTGCCCGACGGCCGGCGTCGGGCCAGGCATGCGCCCGTGGAAGCCATATCGGCCTCCAGCCGCCGGCACACCAGTGTTACTGGTCACCGACCTCGGCAGCGGCTATCCGTGGGCGCCGCCGCCCGCTCCACCGCACGACTGGGCGCGGTTTGTCGCAGTGGTCCGTCGGGCGGGCTGCCGTCCGCTCGCCCTCGTCCCCGGGTCGGAACGCAGCGTCGACCCTAGGCTGGCCAGCCTGCTGCCGGTCCTACCATGGGACAACTCCACGACGGTCCGCCACGCGATCAGGGTGGCGCGATGACCCTCTCCCACAGGCTGACCGTGGAGACTGAGCAGGAGCGTCAGGCATCCGAACTCGCCGCCAGTCTCTCGGCAGCGGCGTACATCGACATTCGCCTTGTTCGGATCTTCCGACTGCACCTGCATCCCACCGTACCGACATCCGCCGAGGCAGTGCTGTGGTTTGGCCCCCTGGTCTCACGTGCAGGCGGCGGCACCATGACGCTTGACGCCCAAGCGCTGCCGCGGCTGCGGCGCCACCTGCTCGCCCGGCCCCCAGACCACCCCGCCCATCCGACGAGGGTCCGCGAGCTGCTGGTACGGATACGGGATGCCGACGGTGCCTCCGGCTACTTGCGGGCCGAGGAGGAGCTGATCTGGCTCGGCCTGCGCGGCGCCCCACGCAGCGAGATCGACGACTGCCTGCGCGGCGCGCTGGCGGATATCCAGGACCGGTCGAAGCCGACGCTCGCCGCCAGCGTCGCAAGGTGGGCCGCCCGTGCGCTGCCCCGCCTGCCGTCGACGGTCATGGCCCACAGCGGTGCGGCAAGGCTGTTGGCGGCCTATGCCGGCCTGCGCTTTGGCGTCCCTACTACGGTGCCGCTGGATGTCGAGACGGCCCGGCTGCTACAGCGGATCTCAACCGACGGCACGACCGTCGAGGTAGGCGCACGGATCGCGGCCGGCATGGTCGAGCTGTCCTGCCCGCCCGTACCAGGCTCGCACTGGCTGACCGTGCCCGGCTCCGACCCGATCGTGGTCGATATGCTGTCGTCCGGTTCGCTTGCGGAGCCGCTTGACGGGACCGACGCCGACTCGACCATCTCCGACCAGCGCCCACATGTGGTGGTCGTTCCGGTCCAGGGTGCCTCGAGCAGGCTCGTCCAGCAGACCGTGGACCTGCTGGACGAGTATGGCTTCGCAGCGACCGTCCAGAACGAGAACGACGTGCGGACCGACCCGCCGGCAGCGGGGATCACGGTTGTCCTAATCCTGGACGCCCTCGGGGCGATGGACGGCATCGAGTCTGCCCCGACCGTGCGCGCCCTCGCCGAGGCCAACGTCCTGACCGTCCTGTTGCGTTCCGAAGCCCTCGAACGCGCCGTGGCGTCGGGGACTGATGCCGAGGCCGCGACGACCGACGAAACTGCCGCGACCGCCGACGAGGAGCGCGAGAGAGCACGAGCTAGCGTGCTTGACGTGCTCGCACAGGTACTCGCTGTTCAGACACCACGCGCTGTCGCGGCCGTTCCCCGTCACGGCTTCGTCTCGGTACCGGCCGAAGGCCCGGTCTGGCTACGGGCATCGGGCGAGCCATGGCACGTGCTTACGGCGATCCTGCCGGCCGGGGTGGCGCGGCTCGCCGCCGACGATCCGCGTGCGGTCGGACCGTTCCGGCTGCTCGGACGGATCGACAAGGACGAGCTGGGCACGCTGTACCTAACGCGCGCCCGGGACGGACAACCAGCCGTGCTCCATCTCATCGACGGCTCCGTCGCCGCCGAGTTCGCTCGGGACTTCAGAACGTTCGAGCAGCGGTGGGCGAGGATCGCGGACGACCATGTCGTGACGCTCCTCGACGCCGACGTCGACCACTCACCTCCCTACTTCCTGACCGAATACGTGGACGGCGAACAGCTCGATGAGGTGATCTCGCCGGACAGGCCGATAAGGGGGGACCGGCTCGTCCGCCTCGCCTACCAGCTCGCGGTCGCGCTTGCCGCCCTGCACGACGTAGGGATCGTCCACGGCCATCTTTCGGCGGACGCCGTGCTACTCCGGCGGGACGCACTCACCCTGATGGGGATGCACCGCTGCCGCCCGGTCGGCGACCCCGGCCCGTCCATACTCGACCAGGCACGCCCCCCGCACTTCCGTCCCGAAGGCACCCCGACGTCCTCGGACCTGCACCCGTCGGCGGACATATACGGATGGGCATCGCTCGTCTACCGCGCAGCGAGCGGTCGTCCCGACGCACAGTTCCTGTCGCGATCAGACATAAGCACCGGAAACCCGGTTGTTGATGCACTAGTCGAGAGGTCACTTGACCGCAGGCCGCCTCGTCGCCCAACCTCGCGCGAATTGGTCGATGTCCTCGGGGAGATCGTGTCGGCAGAGGAGGATTCGATCGGACTGCCCCTCCCTAAAGCCAGTTTCTATACAAACCCAGATGTCGACACCGACTCCGGCCCTGCCGCCGATGACACGGACGCATGGCGGGGCCGGATCGGCTGGTCGTTCATCCTCCCGCCAGAGCCGTCGGAGCACAGGGTCATCCTCGACGAGCGGGACACGTCGGCTTCGCCGCCAAAGCGGCGGACATCCGCAGAAACTGCCGAATCTTCCCCATCCGACAGCGCTGACGCGCAACAGCCAGCGATGAGAACCTCCCGTCCGGTTACGACGACGGCCGCCGAGCGCGACGAGGCAGGGCCGATCCGTCTCGTCACCAACACCCGTGAACACTCGCAGTCCGTCGAACTCAGCCCAGCCGACCGAGCAACGCTCGTTGATGAGCTCGCGCGGGTGTTCTCCACAGAGCGCGCTGCGAACCGGCTGTTTCGGGAGGTCGGTATCCCACTCTCCCGCCTCCCATCGTTCCGGCACACGACGTCCATAGGAACCTGGTCCGAGATCACTCTGCTATTGGATAGGGGGATCATCGCAGACCCCTATCCCCGACTGCTGCGTGCGGCGCTACAGTCTTATCCTGCGAACAGCCGCCTGCGTCAGCTCGCGAACCGATACGGCGTCGATCCGGATGCTTCGGACGAGGTAACCTCATCCGACTTCGCTGATCGTGGTCGCGTGTTCATCAGCCACGCCCAGGCGGACACCGACGCAGCACGGACGCTGTTTCGATGGTTGAGGAAAGAGGGCTTCACGCCCTGGCTTGCCATCGAGGATCTGCTCCCGGGGCAGGACTGGACGCAGGTGCTGGACAGGGCGTTACAGCGCAGCCGGGTCATCCTCGTGCTGCTGTCGAACGCCACGCCGCTGAGCGCCTGGCAGTCGCGGGAGATCCGCGCAATCACGCGTTTCGAACGACCGCCAGGCGATGCGCCCTATGTTGTCCCAGTCCGGCTCGAGCCGTGTCAGATGCCAGCGGCCCTGCAGGTCCTCCAGTCAGCAGATCTGTTCGCGCCGGACGGCTACCAGCGGCTCGTCCGAGCCCTGCGCGGGATCATGCGGTAGCTCTGGCCAGGCTGGTCGGTTGCGTCCAAGGCTTGCCAATTCAGGATAATGAGCGGAGATGGTGGGCGTCCCGCCGTGCAGGCGATCTCCGTCACGTCGAATTCCTCAGACCGGGGCCGCGGCAGCTGCCGGAAGAAGCCGACCACGTAGATGATGACCAGCGACGCGACGAGGGCATAGCCGAACTATGGCGCCGCAGGCCAGGGTCTGGTCGGCCAGCAGGTCGGTCCCGCCACCGTCGACCTGCCCGTCCTGTGTACCGGTGTCAGCCGTCCGCGACAGGGAGATCACCAGTACGCACGCGCCGCCGGCCAGGAAACCGGTGAAATGGAGCCGATCGACGAGTCCTACCCCCATGCCGACACGATCGTCATGAGTGTTGCCCTTCGACGCACGCTCGCCTCTCGGCCGATCCGATCGAACGGTTCCGACAGGTAGCTTGCCTAATGAACGGAGGGGACATTCCACTCACCATCGGCGAAACCAGTACCGGATCGCAGCGCGAGCAGGACCGCGCCGTCCCGGACGAGCAGGAGCATGACGTCGATGACGCTGCGGTACGTCATGGTGGCAGTGTCTCCCGGGTGAGCTGAGGGGGCAGTCAGCGGGTGGTCGGGTTGAGCCCAAGATCGGTGAGCCGCTGGGCGATCCAATCGACTCGCTGGCCGGTGGACATGTTCGGGGGGATGTCGAAGATGCGCTGCCCGACCCTGGCGCAGGTGCTGCGCACGACGCGGTCGGCGGCTGGCTGGATGTCGAGCACCTTCGACCGGTACGGGTCGCCGACCTGCTCCTGATCGAATTTGTCGCAGCAGTAGAACACCGCGTCATAGACGTGTGACCAGGCCCGGCAGAAGGTCTCCATCGCCCGCAGGACAGGGCCGTGGGGTCCGTCGGGGCCGCCGGGCAGGACCAGCCAGGCGTAGGCGAGGACGTTCGCGATCGTCTTGTCCGCGATGATCATCGTGTGTTGGCGGGCGGTGCGCAGCTGGCTGGACAGCTGGGCGGCGAACAGATCGACCTCGGTCTCCAGGTCGAACTCGCCGCGGCCGTGCACGACGATCTCCTCGATGAACGGGCTGTTGCGGGCCGGTTCGGGGACGCAGGCGACGTGCACACCCCGTTCCCGGTAATAGGCGGCAAGCGCATGGGTGAGGGTCGTCTTGCCGGATGCGTGGGTGCCTTCCACCGCGACGACGAGGCAGTTGCGCAACATCAGCGAGGTCCTTCCTCGACGAGTCGGCGGTCATCGCGACGGGCGTGGATGGCTTGCGGGGACGAGGGCTGTATCGGATGGGCTGCCGCGCGCGTCGATTTCATGGGACGGGCTCGGCGGGGATGTCGGTGGTCTGGTCCCAGGCGGCGGCCTCGACGATGTCGCCGAGGTGCAGGTCGTCATGCCATTGGTAGTGGCCGCTGGCCCTCGCGGCGATCAGGGCGATTGCCAGCGCTCGGATCATCGTGTGTCTGAGTAGGTCCGGCACCGGAGCGGGTCCTACGGGCCCGGTCCGGCCTGGGTGTGGGCCCGGCCGGTCGGGATCGGGGGGCATGCCCGTGAGTTGGTGGCCGGCGCAGACGGCCGGCAGCGCGGCGGGGCGGGGACCGTGCGCGGTGTCCAGAAGGCGGGCGACGCCGCGTTCGGTGTCGGCGGCCCGCCAGCAGGCGGCGACAGCCGTGATCCCTCGTAGGGGCCGTCCGCCGGCCGCTGCGGCAAGGCTGGCGAGCTCGTCGGCCAGGCGGTGCCCGGCGAGGATCGCGGCCCGGCGCCGGGCCTGGACGAGCAGGCCGTCGACCAATGCGACGACCATTGGGATCTCGCTCGGGTCGTCGACGGCGACGGCGTGGAAGCCGAACCGCAGCGTCGTGTCGGTGACCGTCATCGGACGTGGCAGGCGCAGGTAGACAGCCGCCGCGGCAGCCGGCGGAGCTCCCTCGTCGCCGACGACGGTGAAGGCGGCCAGTAGCGACATCCGCTCGGCGAAGGGACGCCGCGCGGCGCCGAACGGCGTGTCGGTCCAGCCCAGATTGGTCGCCTCACGCATGGCTGATCCGCAGCGAGCGGCGCGCTGACGGCGGTCGGTCGGCGCGCGCGATGGCGCGGATCGACTGTCCCAGGTATTTGGCGTAATGGTTGTGCTGGAACCGGTACCGCGCCCAGATCTGGGTGATCGGCTCGTCGAGCAGGTTACCCAACGGCTCCAGCAGATCGGGGGCGTCGTAGACCGGCCAGGCGCTCGCCGTCCCGCTCGGCCCGACGACGATCATGTGGCCTTCGGTGTCCGGGGTCCAGGCCGTCAGCCGTAGCGCCGGCCGCCAGTCGTGCACCGTCCGCAGCTCGGCCAGCCGGTCGAACGTCGCCGTGGCCTCCTCAACGGTGATGAACTCGTGGTCGGCGAGGTCGAGCGCGTTGCCCTTCTTCAGCGGCAGGATCAGCTTGAGTTTCCCGGCGTTCAGCAGATCGGCGATCTGGAGGGTGAACGGCAGCGCCGTCAGCGTCGAGCGGTAGACCACCGCCGACAGCGACAGCGGCAGACCGGCGTCCTGGAACGCCCGCACCCCGGCCATGACCGTGTCGTAGTCGCCACGGACCCGGTTCGTTGTCGCTCTGGGGCCCTCCAGCCCGACGTTGACGAACGCGACCTTGCCGGCCAGGCGGCGGGCGTGTTGGATGCCGCGGGTCGCGTTGGTCGGCACGCCGATGACGGTGCCGGTGAACATGTCGACGATGTCGATGAGGTCCCGGCGCAGCAGCGGCTCGCCGCCGGACAGGAACACCCGAGGCACCCCGGCCAAGTTGTCCCGCATCCGCTCCAGCGCGGCCAGGGTGGGGTCCGATTCCTGCAACGTCTCGGAGCAGAACGAGCAGTCGAAGTTGCACCGCTTGGTGACCTGAAGGATCACCGACAGCGGACCGGTCGCCACCGCGGCGACCGCCTCCAGGTTCGCCGACGCCGCGAGGTGGAAGTGGTGCCCGTCGGTGAAGACCACAGGTTCCTCAGCGCGGGAAGGCCCCTCGTCACCGGCGGACCGCGCCGTGGGATCGACGGCAGGCACGGGTGGGGAATATGCGATCATCAGGTCCTTCTCGACGTAGGCGCGTACGGCGACAGAGCCAGCCGACCGCCGCCTTCGTGACGGCGAGCTGACGCGCCGACGCTGAATGCCTCCAGCGTCCCAACCGGCCGCACGCGAGTCATTCCCTGCGGTGCGAACATCTGATTCGGGCCGGCGCAGCGCCACTGACCTGCGACAACAGTGCTGGCGGGCCGGTTGTGTTCGGCTCGAACCCGTTGATCCGTTCGGCCGATCCCACCAACACCCGACCTTGATCTTTCATCTGTGCGGGACCACGCGCAGGGCAGCACCGCCCGTCACCCTGCTTCTGCCTCCCGGAACGGGGGCGGTTGCTTACCTGCCGTCCTGGCCAGAGCGCAGCTCGCGGAGGAGCAGGTCGACCTGGGCATGCTCAATGTCTTTGTGCTCGTACCACGTCCGGAGGAGTTCTTCCGCACCGCGAAGCATCGTGTCGGGTAGTCCGACGGTCCGATAGCTCTCGGCCGCCTGGGCGAGTTCGGGTCCCCACCGCCAGGCGCGGGCCGCGACAGTGGCGAAGAAATCAGGTTCGGCGAGCGCCGGTCGGCTCCGTCTCCGGGCTTCATCGGTGAGCGCCTGCTGGACGCCGTACTCGGCAGCCAGTGCGTGCGCGAGCGCGGCGAGAACCCGCGACGTCTTCGCAAACGACGAGTGGGCGATCTTCAGGGCAGACGCCGCACCCACCTGGCCATCGAGGACGACAACCTGCACGGCCGATCCGGAGAACAGCGTCGCGATCTCGCCGGTGAGGTGAGCAGCCCCGGCCAGGTACAGGCGCGTGGTTTCCTGCCGCGTCGGGACCGGGCCGATGAGGCAGCCATCAACGATGGCGCCACCCGCCTTGGTCACGAGCCCGTCGATGACGCGCATACGTTCCGGGTTGACGGCATTGGCGTCCACGTACAGGCCCGTGAACCCCGCCGCGGCCACCGCCTGCGCCACGTCGAGCGCGGCCTCCGGCGGACACAACGACATCAGGATCTGGGTGCCTTCATAAAGTTCTTCCAGGCGGTCGACCGGCTGGAGGCCGGCATCCTGGGCCCGTCGCAGCGTCCGCGGGCTTCGTCCAGCGGGGCAGTACAGCACCTCGTGCCCTCCAGCCCGCAAGATCTCGCCGATCCGTGCCCCCATGCTTCCCGGGTGTAGCAGCCCAATCCGACGGGGCGTCACGGGACCTGGTTTCCTTCCTCGCCAGTGGCGGCGGGATCTGCCGCCGTCGGCCGAGACCGCACGGCCATGTGTGATCTGATCTGGTCGCGCAGCTCGGCGGCGAGTGCCTGCCCTCGGTAGGCCGGCCGGTCGAGAATGGTCAGGACCTGGGTGAGGCGTCGCATCGCGCTCTCGACGCGCCGGACCGACGATATCTCGATCACGATGCGGATCTCGGACACCGCACCGTCTAGATCACCGCGCAGGATGCGGGCGAGGGCAACGTCCGTGCGGGCCAGGGACTCCTCGCCGACGCGCCGTTGCCCCTCTGGCAGCGCCGCAAGGAGGGCGACAGCGGTGGCCGCGTCCCGTTCGGCTGCTTGGAGGCTGGTGCGCGTTGGGGTTAGCCACAGAGTTGCGGAACTTGCGGAGTACAGCTGTTTGGCTAGTGGGAAGGCCAGCATGCCACCAGGATCATCGTCGAGCGCGACGCGTTCCCTGGCCTCCGCCGCGCGGCCGAGGGCTGCACGTGCCTCGTGGCCGTCGCCCATCCGGGCCAGCGCCTGCGCTTCCAGCGACGCGAGACGGACCCTGGAAGTTCCCCGCTCCGGCAGGTAACGCCAACCGTCCTGGGCCAGTTCCACAGCGTCAGCCGGCCGGTCGTCCCAGTAGCCGAGCATGCTCTGGGTGCCTCGAACCCAGGCCCGCAGGCCGTTGTGACCCGCCTGGTCCGCACAGGCGAAGGCAACACGGGCATGCGTCTGCGCGGAATCAATCGAACCCAGATCGAAGGCTGCGTTGGCGAGGATGCCGCTCAGAAGCCCCGCCAGGTAGCACAGATCTCGTGACAGGTCCGGCCGATGTCTCACCGTCAACAGCGGAAAGACCCTGGCGCGCAGCGCACGTACCTCAAGAAAAGTAGGCAGCGCGGGTCTCTGCGAGTAGAGAGTGACGATCCGCCTTATATCGGCGTTGATTTGCTCCAATGCGAGCGAGCCGATGGGAGCCACGTCGATGGTGTGGAGGGCGTTCGCGGATTCCTCAGATGCGCTGCGGAGAATCTGCTCTACCGTTCTGGGCGCTGGGAGCTGCTCGACGGCGGCGGCCGGCCAGAGCGTCTCGATCGTTACCGGCCATCCCTGTGAGATCGGCAATGGCATCCCGAGATCCGCCGAAATTTCCGCGCGAGCAGCCACAGAGCCCGACTGGAGAAGCCCCGGATTGGGCGGCACAGCCCGAGGTGCGGGCAGATTGCGGCCATCGTCAGGCTCGACACGGTCGACACGGTCGATGCGGCTGATGAGGAGGACGTCGGCGGGTGGGAGGTTTGCGCGGTCGTCGAGGTCGATGAGGTTGTGGATGCTGGTGCCGTAGACCTCGGCGAGCACATTGAGGAGCTGGGGGGTGGGCCGGCGGCGGTTGTTCGGCAGCGGCCAGTTCTCCAGCTCGGATAGCCGGGGGGCGGTCATGGGCGCGGAGCCGTGAGGGTCGAGGCCGGTCCGGGCGGCGTGGGCGTTGATGCGGCCTGCGGCCTGCATCTGGGTCCAGCCGTGTGCGACGCGGTGGGCGGCGCGGGGACGGTAGTTGTAGCGGCGGGCGAACTCGATCGCGATCTCGTCATGGGACATACCGACCGCGCGCATCCGCGCCCGCAGCTCGTCCTGCTCCACGCGCCGGCCAATCTTGATCATGACGACACCGCACATCCTCTCCGGACCCGAAGGCTGGTCCCTACGCCCGCTTTCCCGTAGAACGAACCATTCCACCGTAGTCGCACAGTCACCGGTAGCGCGGCCGGATGTTACGTGCTGGCGCACGTAGGAACGCGGATTCGTGCCTTGAGGGGTGATACGCCTCGTCGAGCGTGGCGCCGGGCAGCAACAGGTGACGAGGCACCGTGCGCAGTGCCTCGTCGGCACCGTCGCAGATGCCGCGCCGACTGCCGGTGATCTTTTTGTCCGTGCGGGCGGGAAGGTCGGCGGCCGTGCCGGGTGTCGCGGTCGTCATGGACGTGTCCCTTTCGGAGCAGCAGCGGATCAAGGGTGGCGGTGGCGAGGTCGCCCCATCGAGGCGGGCGACCAAGCGGCAACGTGTGGGTCCGGCCGAGCCGGCTTCGGCCGCGGTCCGGCCCGCTGGTTCCTGCCGGTACTCGCGCTACGGGACCAGCCAAGGATGTGTGGCCCCGAAATCTCGTCAATGCTGTCGGTGCCACGCGGACACATCTCCGAAGATGGCGTCCTTCGCTGCCCGCGCGAGTGTGGCCTGTGTGGTCGCCGTGAGCCCGAGTCGGTTCCAGTGGAAGATCACATGTAGTGCGATGACCGCGCGTATCCCTCGTGTGAGCCCGGCGTTTTCCCGCAGGGTTCGCAGCGTTCGACCTGTTTCCTCGAACGCGGTGAGCCAGTCGCCGCCGATGAGGTCTGCACGGGCATCGCCGAGGAGGAGGTGGCGGACGTCGCTGGTGAACGATGCCCATACCCGTGGGTCGGATGGTAGATCGGCCAGGCCGGAGCGCTGCTCGGCGACCCGCGCCCACACGTCGCCCTGCTCGTTGAGGTCCAGTCCTGCGGCCCGCATGAGCGCGGTGCACAGCACGAGTGAGTGTTCCCGCCGGTCGGCCGGGCCGTTGTGGAGGAACGTGAGCAGGTGGCGGCTGTCGCGGTGGAACAGCGCGTGCGCGGTGTTCATGCTGGCGGGGCCGCCGAAGGCGTGGACTTCTGGTTCGTAGATGTCGCCGGTCCAGCGAACTCCGTCGGTGAGCAGTGGGTGTAGGGGGTCGGTGTTCCTGTCGGCGTGGCCGTTCGTGCCCTGCGCGATCAGGTAGCGGACGCGCCAGGCGCCCTTGCGGATGAAGAACCAGGAGGTAATGAGGCCGTCGGCCTCGGCGGCGGGCAGGACGCGGGCGAGATGGCCGACGGCGTGGCGTTCACGCTGATGGCGGTCTGGGCCTGGGTAGGTGATGGTCACCTGCTTCCAGGCTGTCTCGTTCATCGTCGGGCCTTTCGGTCAGCAGAGCAGGAGGCAGGCGTCCCAGCAGGTCGTGATCCCGGCGACGGCCAGGTCGGCGCCGGCCGCGCCGTCGAGGAACCCGGCGGGTTCGGTTGCTGACGGCTTGGTGTGCTGGTGCAGGCGCGCCAGCGGTCCGATCGGGATCGGGGCGAGCGCGTCGGCGGCGATCCGGCGCGCGGCGGTAAGAAGCCCGGCGGTTCCGTGACACAGGCCGCGGTCGATGAGGCGGCCCAGTTGCGTCGCGTCGGTGATGCAGGCGGCGAACGCGGTTTCGGCGTTGTGCTGGCGGGTGGTGTCGCCGAGGGCGCGGCCGGCGAGCTGCTGGGCGCGGGCGATCCCGGGCGTGCCGTAACACCACGACGGGCGCAGCGGACCGGGCTGCCGGGGCTCGCCCCGGTCGAGGTCGTCGAGCGTGATGAACTCTGGCCACCACGAGCCACCGCTGGCGTGGCGCTCCCAGGTGTCCAGCCACTGGCAGATCCGCGTGATCGTCTCCGCGTGCCCGTCGACCTTTACCTCGTCGATCAGGGTGAGGGCGAGGAGAGCGAGCGGGCCGCAGATGCCGTGGGCGATCCCATGATTGCTGTGGCCGCCCATTGGGCCGGTTTCGTTGCGGTTCGGGCCATGTGGGCACCACCAGCCGGGGAGGCCGTTGATGGGGTCGGTGAGGCGCACCAGATAGGTCAGGACGTCGCGGACCATGTCGAGATCGCCGATGCGGCGGAGGGCGACACCGAGTCCGGTCAGCCCGCGGATCAGGTCGTATTCGGCGTACTGCGGTCGCTGGCGCCGGTCGATGCGGCGGTGCGCCGTCGCCAGGCGGCGGCGGGTGACCGTCGCGGTCCCCGCGGCGGCGGTCGCTGTCGCGCGGGCGAGGCCGGGCTGGTCAGAGGCGGCGAGGACGAACGCGAGGGCGGGAGCGCCGTAGTAGAGGCTGGCGCTGTCGGCGGTGCTGACGCCGTCGGCGACGGCCTGCTCCAGCGCCGCGTACGCCGCCGGCCAGTTGCCGGTTTCCAGGTGGAGCAGGGCGGTGCCGGCCGCTCCCTCGGCGAGCGACTGCCCTGCGGTCACGATGCCCGCCGGGCGAGGTCGGTGTGGGCGACGGCGCGGGCCAGGCGCAGGCAGTGCCGCTCGGAGGCGGTGTCGGGTCCGATCATCCGGGCGTGGTGCAGGTGCAGCAGGTCGGCCAGCAGCTGATCGGCGTCCAGACCGTCCCGGGCGGCGAGGGTCCGGTAGGTGGCCAGCGCCGGAGCCAGGCCGGCATCTCCATAAGGGAGGCGGGCAGCTGCGAGCTGCGCCGGTTCCAGGCGGGGGCCGCCACGGTGAGGGGCATGGTCAACGAGCCAGCGCGCACCATCGCCAGTGAACCCGTCCGCGATGGCGGTCATCCCTGCTGCGGTGGCGGCCTGCCGGTCACCGGCCAGCCGCCCGAGCACGGCGCGGGAGTCGGCGGCGAACACCGCCTCCGCCGCGGCGAGGGCCGGCCCGGTCCCGTAGCGGGTTTCGGGCCGGTAGGTGGCCAGCGTGTAGTCGGTCAGCAGCCCGTCGTCGTGCAGCCGCTGCGCCCATCCGGCGAGGTCGTGGGCGACGTCGGCGAACCGGGCCGCGTCCCCGAGTGGGATGCGTAGTCGCAGGTGGGGCTCGGGGTGCGGGTACCGCAGGAACCACCAGCCCACCGGCAGGTCGGGGAAGTCGCCCAGGCGGGCGAGGATGTGATCGGACTGTCCGCGGAGGCGGGCGTCCAGCCAGCGCGACTGGCCGGGCCGGTGGGCGAGGGTGCTGACCGGACGGGCCTGCCGAGCGGCCGGGCGAGGGACGGTCGCGGTGCGGGTGAGGGTGAGCAGGAGTTCGGCGGGTCGGCCGTCGATCCAGCCAGCCGGTCCGTCGGCCTCGGTGAGGGTGGCGCGGCCGTGGCGGTCGAGGTGGCTGCGCAGGAGGGCGAGATGGGTGTTCTCGTCCAGGTCGAGGCGCAGCCGCACATCGTCGTCGCCCACCAGCACCTCGCGCGGCAGCCGGTGACGTTTCCGATGTCGCTGCCAGGCCGCCTTCCAGTCCGGCCAGCTCGCGGTACGGGAGGGAAGCGCGGTCGCGGGGATGGTCCAGCGGGCCGGGTGCAGGATGGAGCGGCCCCGCCGGACCCGTGGCAGGAACGGCAGGCCGGAGGCGTGGCCCCAGTCGAACCGGGCGCAGGGCGCCGTCCAGGCCGTCCAGATCTCCGTGAGGAACCGGACGAGCGGCTGCTGAATGGTCGCCAGGCGCACGCAGTTGAGCAGCAGCGGCTCGACCGGCCGCCCAGTGGTGAGCGACGCCAGCCACAGCCGCTGGCCGTCGCCGGCCACCGCCAGGTCCGCAAGCCGCCACTGCGGGTCGGGGTCGAAGTCGCCGACGGGCAGGACCGGCAGGAGTTCGGGCGCGCGGGCGACGGTCGCCAGCCGGGTGTCCAGCGGAGGCCCGGACAGCTGCACGGTGTCCGCGCCGGGCAGGGCGGTCGGCAGGCTGGCGTAGACGCCGCGGAAGCGCTCCAGCTCGGCGGGGGTGAGCAGGTGCAGGAACCGGGCAGCCGCGACTCCCGCATGCCGGGATCCGCTCACCACCGTCAACGTGAACGCGCCGCATTCGAGGTCGGCTGGTGTTGCGGCGGCCAGGGTGAACCGTAGCTCGGTGTGCGGGATCGGCGGCCGGTCGTCGTCGCCGCGCAGCGATCCGATCAGATCGTCATCGAGTACCACTTCGGTACAGCCGTCTAGCGCGGACTGCTGGGCGAGCGTCGAAAGTAACCGGTCGCGGGCGGTGAACGCTGCCGGATCACGGCGCGAGGAGCCGCGGTATCCGGCGGGGAACCCGAGGACGGCCAGGACGTCGCGCAGGGGCACGGCCGCACCCGGCCCCCACCGCTCACTGAACGCGGAATGATAGGCGGCCCAGCCGGGCAGGTGCGGCGCGACAGCGACGAGCACGTCGGCGGCGTCCTGCGCCTCGCAGACCACGGCGGGAGGCAGCGTCACCGAACAGTCGACCCGCAGATCGACCGCGATCTGGCCGTCTGGCGGGGCGGGGACGGTGATGTGGCGGGCCAGGTGGGCGGCCGGGTCGGTCACGGTCATCGGTGGGCGGATCGCCGAGAGCAGCACCCCGGCGTTGACGAGTGCGACCAGCAGCCGCTGCGCCGCGGCCGTGTCGCTGGCCATCTGGTCGGCGACCTGCGCGGCGAGGTCCGTGAACGGGATCGGGGTTCTGGCCGTCTCGACTGCCAACCGCACCGGGCCGGTCAGGTCGATCTCGACATCCCAGACCCGGTCGCCGTCGCCGTCGGCGCGGGCGCAGGGCAGCACCCATGCCCCGCCGCGGGGAAAGCCGAGGGCGTTCGTCATGACGCAGACGGTGCGCAGTGTCGCCAGGTCCCGTTCAGCCGCGGCGGTGTAGTCGGCGATGTGGCGGTCGTCGGGGCGGGTGACCGCGTGGTGCCGCTGGCCCCAGCGGACCGCCGCGCGCGGGCCGAATTCAACCGGAGCCACTCCGGCGAACCTGCCGAAGGGGGTTGCGCGCGTCGTCCACCTCAGCAGATAGCGGACCGTCGCTTCCGTCAGACGCCGTAGCCGGCGCGTCTGGATCGGCTCGTGGGCCAGGGCGCGGGTGATCTGGGTGGCCAGGTGCGGCGAGGCCAGGCCGACGGCGCCCGCGAACTCCGGCAGCGCCCACACCTGGCGCAGCCACGCCAGCCACTCGCCGGGCTGCTCCGTGGTCAGGTCGGGCCACGCGGGCAGCGTCAGATCTCGGGGGTAGGAGGCGGCCCTGATCAGCGCCGCGTCCACCGCTTGGAACATCTCTCACTCCGCGTTCCGAGTTGGCGGAAGGAGGGGAGGACCCCGCCAATACAGGCGGGGCCCTCCCCCAGGGTGAACGGGCGGTCAGGTGCCGGGGGTGGTCGTGCAGGCGCTCGTGCCCGTGTTGCCGGAACCGCACTCGTCGTCGGTATTGGTGGCGTGACCGCTCGCGACGGTCCCGGCGTCGACCAGGCGCAGGTTCAGCTCGTACTCGTTCTCGTTGTCCATCAGGGGGTTCCTTTCTCCTCGGGGGTGAAGGCCAGGACGAGGCGGCTGTGCCGCTTGTCCAGGACCGCCCCGTCCGGCACGTCGCCGTCCGGGGAATGCGCGGGAAGCATGTGCAGCACCGGAGGCGGGCTGCCCGCGTCTACCCACGCACGCATGTGCTCGACCATCCGCTCGGCCGCCGCCGCGGCGGCGGGCCCGTGGGCGTATGCGCCGAGGTCGAACAGCCTGCCGGTCCAGCGCAGAGCCGACCGGTAGGCGAACGTGCTGTCGTCGTCGAGGGTGGCTGGGCTGCCGAACCGCCAGCCGGGCGCGACGATGCCGGACTTGACGGCGGTCTCCTGCGCCGAGAGCACCACGAACTGTCCCGCCTCGCGGGTGAGGCGGGTCGCCAGCCACAGGTCCAGGTCGGCCAGGACGGTGATGGGCGGCAGGCTCACCCCAGCCCACGCCTCCTCGCGGGGCTGCGCCAGGAGGCCATCGAGAACGGCGGGGTCGATCTGCTGGCCCTCGTCCAGGCGCAGGTGCACACCGTCGGCGATGTCGAGGTACCGCATCTCGTGGGCTCCGTCGCCCTGCATCGAGACAAACCCGCACAGGCGCTGGCTCTCACTGACCAGACGGTCCCCGCGGCGTCGCAGCGCCCATGATCGGGTCATCCCGAACGTGCGTAGCGGCACGACAAGCACACCGCCGTCGGTGAGCTGATCACGCCAGGCGGGCGGGACGTCCCATGCCCCGGCTGTGATGATGATCAGATCGAAGCGGCGGCCCGGCATGATCGGGTGCTCGGCGTCCGCGCACACCACGGTGACGTCGTGGTAGCCCGCCGCCGCCAGGCAGGCGACCGCCCGGCCGGTCACCTCGGGGTCGATATCGACGGTCGTGACCGATCCCATCGGGCCGACGAGCTCCCGCAACAAGGAGGCGTTGTAGCCACCGCTGCCGATCTCCAACGCATGCCGACCCGCCAGGCCGCCGAGCACGTTCGCCGCCTGACCAAGCATCTCCGCGATCAGGAACGGCGCCGACACCGAGCTGATCGCTTCCTCGCCGCGCATCTTCTTCAGGACCGCGACGTCCGCATACGCCTCCTCCAGCGGAAGGCCCGGCGTGAACAGCTCACGGGGAACGGTCCGCATCGCCGCTTCCACCTCGGGCCGCAGCACCAGGCCCTTCGCCGCATGATCAGCGACCAGCTTGTCAACCAGCGCGTTACGGAGCCTCTCGCTGCCCATGGTGCCGACGCTCATCACGGTGTCCTCTCCCACTGCGTGCGGGCCGCCGCAGGTCGGGCGACCCTCATCAACATTGACGATCTTTCCAACGGGGGTGGATCAACCTGAAGACCTCCTCCACGTCACCCTTACTCCCGCACAGGCCGAGCCGACCAGCACGAGGCGTGGTCACCCTGTGTTCCTCCAGCGCGTCGCACCTCACACGAACAAGATCACACTGATGCCGGGTGTGGCGCGCCACCACGATGGCTGACGCCGGGAGGCGAGTCATTCCCCCCGCCACGAATCTTTTCTTCGGCTTCCGAAAGACGGCTGACCTGCGAGAACAGCGGCGTCAGAGCGCCTTTGTCTAGAGCGATCATGCCGATTCGTTCGGGAGGGGTCCACAAGGATGCGATCGCACTTGTCACCTGGACGGTGCCGGAGAGACAGCAGCAACCTGTGGCTCGATTCATCCCGGCAAGCGCCATGGCCGGCGGCATCCCACGTCCGGTCAGGCATCACCGACGACGCAGGTACGTCGATCCACTCGACCCCTCTGTTCTGGCCGTGAGCGGACGGCTACGGTTGTGGCGGTTCGGTCGGTGGCCGAGAGCCCGAGACCGATTGCCGTCCACGCCCAGGGAGGGAGCACCGCGGCATGGGCAAGACCAGCCAGCGCGTCGAGCAGGAGGAGTTGCGCGCCCGGATGCGCGCGGTGGGCATGGCGCACGACGAGATCGCAGTCGAGTTCGCCCGCCGCTACCGGCTGCGCCCGCGCGCCGCCCACCGGGTGGCGCGCGGATGGACTCAGCAGCAGGCGGCCGGACACGTCAACGCCCACGTCGCCCGTGTCGGCGTTGACCCGGATGGTGCCGCCTCGATGAGCGCCCCGTGGCTGTCGGAACTGGAGACTTGGCCGCTCCCGGCCCGCCGACGCCTCACCCCGCAGGTCCTCGCCGTGCTCGCCGCGGTCTACGGCACCGACATCCACAATCTGCTCGACCTTGACGACCGGGAGCATCTCGCACCCGAGGACATGCTTCTCATCAATCGCATGCGCCGGTCCGTGCCACTACCGTCCCCCACACCGGTGGGGTTGGGGATCGCCTTGGCCGCACGGGGCTTCCTGGGGAACGGCAATGTGGGCTCACCAGGATCGTCCGTCCCGCTCGCGGTGGATCATCGACACCACGATCGCTACGGAAGCAGCCGCGCAGTCGCCGGGGGCGCGGCAGCACGCCTGGTAGCCGCTGTCGGAGGCAACGGGTCGCGTCTGGACGAGCCGTCAGCGGGATGGTCTGTGGAAAGGATGGTCACCATGGCAGCTCGCGAGTCCGCCGACTTCAGCCGGGCCGCTGATCGCAGCAACGTGGGTCCGCTGACCGTCGAGCAGTTCCACGACGACGCGACGTGGTTGGCCGCACGCTACCCGCACCGCCCTGTCTCCCCGTCATTCGCCGAGATCGTCGAGCTGCGCAACCACGCATTCAGCCTGTTGGAAGACCGACAGCGTCCGGACGAGGCGCGGGATCTGTATGTGATCGCGGGCGTGCTGTGCGGGATGCTGGCCAACGCCTCCTTCGACCTCGGCTACCTCCCCGCCGCGACGACACAAGCCCGGACGGCGTTCCTGTGCGGAGAGCTGGCCGGGCACAACGGCCTGCGCTGCTGGGTCCGCGGCATGCAGAGCCTGATCGCCTACTGGCAGGGCAGGCTGCCCGAGGCCGTCTCGCTGGCCCGTGAGGGCTGGGAGTTCGTACCCGAACACGGCACCGCCCGCGTACGGGCCGCAGCCCTGGAAGCCCGCGCCGCGGGCAGGTTGGGCGACGAGGCGACGGTGCGGGACGCACTGGAGCGAGCCGGGCAGGCCCGCGACGAGATCACCGGCGACGACACACCCGGCGGGATGCTGGCCTTCCCCGAATCCAAGCAGTTCTTCTACACCGCATCGGCCTACCTCGGGCTGCACGGCCGGACCGACACCCTGCCCGCGGACAGCTGGGCGGCCCGCGCCGAACAGGCCGCCAGGACCGCGATCGGCCTCTACGAGACCGCACCCGCCGGCGAACAGCGGCTCGGGGAACTGTCGCTGGCCCGCCTCGACCTGGCCGCCGCTCATCTGGAGCGCTCCGAGCTCGACGGCGCCGCGCAGACGATCCGGACCGTCCTGGACACCACGACGCGCCGACCCACCGACAGCGTCCTCCGCCGCCTTCGCCAGCTCGTCACCGTCACCGACCGGCCCCGGTACCGGGATCTCCTGTCCGCTCAACACCTGCGCGAGGAGATTCTCGACGTCTGCGCGACCGCCGCAGGGACCACCAGCCGCTCTCACAACCCGCGCGCCGGCGCCGAATGACCCTCACCCCGCCGACGGTGGCGCTGCTGCACCCCGGAGCGATGGGCGCCGCGGTAGGCCGGCAGGCCACCGGGAAGGCGCGGGTGCTGTGGCTGCCGGAAGGCCGCAGCGCCGCGACTACAGCCCGCGCTGACGCCGCCGGATTGCAGCCCGCGTCGGGCATGACCGCCCTCGTCCAAGACGCGGACGTGATCATCTCGTTGTGCCCACCACAGGTCGCCGACCGGATCGCCGCGGACGTGCTGGCCGCCGGCTTCCACCACGGTCTCTACCTCGACGCCAACGCCCTCATCCCCGAGCGGATGGCCGCGGTCGGCGACCTGTTCGCGGGCACCATGGTCCGGGTCGTCGACGGCTCGATCATCGGACCACCACCCACTCGGCCGGGGACCACCCGGCTCTACCTCGCTGGCGCACCCGAGGACACCGCCGCCGTGGCCGGCCTGTTCGTGGGCTCCGACCTGGACGTCCTACCGATCTCCGACCAGATCGGCGCCGCATCGGCGCTGAAGACCGCGCAAGCGGTGTTCCAGAAAGCCAGCCGAGCCCTCGCCGGGCTCGCGCACGCCCTCGCCGACCACTACGGCGTCGCCGACGTCCTCACCGCCGAGGGGCGGCGCTACCACCGCCCGATCCTCGCCGAACCCGACTTCCTCCCCACCGTCGCCACCCGTGCCTGGCGGTGGTCCCCGGAGATGGCCGAAGCCGCGGAGGCCCTACGCGCCGCCGGCCTTCCCGACACCATGATCCGCGGCGCCGAAGAGATCTTCGACGCCTGGGCGGCCTGCCGCGACGCCCCACCCGACGACATCGGAACGCTCTTCAGTCGCCTGCGCCGAGCGGCCGAACAGGAGGCGAACAGCTCCGGGAGGCCGTTAGCGTGCCGAACTCGGCCGCCAGCTACGCCCTGACGCTGCTCGACGCCTCGATGACCTACCTCGTCGGCAGCGCCGCCGAGCCCGACCGAGCCGGCGCTCTCGTCTCCGAAGCCCTCATCGTCGGGTCCCAGCTCAATTCGCAGGTCGTGGCCCGCCGCGCGCAGGACTTCGTCACCAGCGCCGCCCCCTGGTCGAACGCCCCAGAGATCGCCGAGGTAGCCGACGCCGTCGCCGCATGGCGCACGCCGAGCACCTCCACACGCGCCCCGTTTTAGCCTGGCGCAGTGCCGCACTCCCACGAGGGCCAGGCCGATGCCGACGACTGGGAAGCCTTCCAACACACGGAACGGATGGCCGACCACTGGTATTGGCGCCCCGGCCACCGCCCCGGACGGACCTACCTCACGTGGTACGTCGTCTTCGACGACCAGGCGCTGCGCGACCATGTGGCCCACCACCAGAAGGCACTTGCGGATTTGGACTATCTCGACCCGGTGCCCGCGGACGGCATTCACCTGACCGTTCAAGGGGTCGGCTTCCCCGATGAGGTCGACGTCGAGACAGCCACCCGTATCGGCGAGCAGGCAGCCGCACGCACGGGCGACATCGCGCCCTTCACGTTGACGGTTGGCCCCGTTGCCGCCTATCCCGGCGGCACGTTCCTCCGCGCCGCGCCCTGGCGTCCGGTCGCCGACGTTCGCGAGCGTCTGCGCGAGGCCATCGCCGCCGAGCTTGGCGCCGACCAGGTTCCCGCCGAACCGGCGAGGTTCAAGCCGCACATCAGCGTGACGTATTGCAACGCCACCCCGCCGACCGCCGAGGTGATCCACCGCCTCACGGAACTCCGCCGGGTCCCGCCGATCGCTGTCCCGGTAATCGGCGTGAGCCTGCTCGAACTTCGACGCGAAGGCCACGCTTACCGCTGGAACGTCCGCCGCACGGTCGCGTTCACCGGCCGGTAGCGCCCGCGCGGGGCCGTGCGCTGCCGGATTGTTCGGTGCGGATAACCGCGATCGGCGAGACGTTCGCGGGGACCACGGTCCGTGTCGTCGACGGCTCGATCATCGGACCACCACCCACTCGGCCGGGGACCACCCGGCTCTACCTCGCGGGCGCACCCGAGGACACCGCCGCCGTGACGGAGCTGTTCGCCGGCTCCGACCTGGACGTCCTACCGATCTCCGACCAGATCGGCGCCGCATCGGCGCTGAAGACCGCGCAAGCGGTGTTCCAGAAAGCCAGCCGGGCCCTCGCCGGCCTTGCACACGCCCTCGCCGACCACTACGGCGTCGCCGACGTCCTCACCGCCGAGGGGCGGCGCTACCACCGCCCGATCCTCGCCGAACCCGACTTCCTCCCCACCGTCGCCACCCGTGCCTGGCGGTGGTCCCCGGAGATGGCCGAAGCCGCGGAGGCCCTACGCGCCGCCGGCCTACCCGACACCATGATCCGCGGCGCCGAAGAAATCTTCGACGCCTGGGTGGACTACCGTGACGCCCCACCCGACGACATCGGAACGCTCTTCAGCCGCCTGCGCCAAGCAGCCGAACAGGAGAAAGACAGCTCCGAGGGCCGTCTGCTGTGAGGTCGTCTGGCGAGACTCCGCGGCTCCTGGGACGGGAGTGTCGCGTCGAAATGGTGCCCGAGCTCGTTCTGTATCGGGCGATGTGCATGACGAAAGCCGCGCCTCGGATATGAGGGACCGATGGTGAAGGGCACGCCGCGCGCATCGGGCGCCGGCTGGTCAGTACCTGGGTCAGTACCCGCGGGCGCTTGGTCGGCCCTGGGCGCCGTCGACGGCGATATCGGCTCCGTTCACCCAGCTCGCCCGGTCGGACAGCAGAAAGGTCACCACGTCCGCGACCTCGTCGACGGTCCCCAGCCGATGCGTCGGAAAATCCCGCCGAACAAACTCGTTGAAATCATCCGGGTACTGTCGGGAGTACCCGTCCCAGCCACCCCCGGGAAAAAGAACAGAACCCGGGCTCACCGAGTTGACCCGCACGTGCAAGGGTGCCAGCTCTCGCGCGAAGGCCGACGCCAGATAGATCTCCGCGGCCTTGGCCGCGCCGTACTGCGCCCGCGGCGACGGCTTCGATGCCGAAATCGACGAGACGATGACAACCGACCCGCCACCATTGTTCTTCATGTGCGGGACGGCGGCCCGGATCGCCCGGACAGCATGTCCGGCGTTGAGCTCGAACGTCTGCGACCAATCGTCAGAAGTGGAGTCGAGAAGATCCCCACCGACGGTGCCGCCGACATTCGCGACAAGCAGATCGACTCCGCCGAGGGATTCGGCGGCGGCATCGACGAAGCGTTCGACCTCGCCCGGCCTGGCCACGTCGGCCACGAAGCTGAAAGCGTCGGACCCGGCGCGGTGGAGGTCCGCCGTCGCGCGGGCAAGGGCGTCGGGATCGCGTCCGCAGATCCCCACCCGGCAGCCCTCGGCCGACAGGCGGGAGGTGATCGCACGTCCGATGCCGCGGGAACCCCCGGTGACGAGCGCGACCTTACCGTCCAGATGAAGATCCACTAGAGTGTGTCCGTCCGTCGATCCTGTACTGACCCGGTCTCGGTTTCGGTAGCGTTCAGCCCCGCGCCACGAAGCTGGCGGGCGAGGTTTGCCTGGCGCTCGCGCAGGTCTCGGACCGAGGGCAGAGCCTGGTAGGGCTGCATCTCGCGCACGACCTCACCCGTGCGGCGAATGATCAGATCCACCGGGCGCTGTGTCGCGCAGATCTCCAGGGCTTCCGCGGTCACCGCACACGCCCTGTCTGGCTCGTTTTGCCGCACTGCGGCGAGCGCGAGGTCGACGCGGGCCAAGGCCCGTGCGACCGGCCAGTTCACCGCCGCGGCGTCGCACAGTGTGACCGCCTGTTGGGCGAAGGTCTGCGCCTTTGTCGGTTTCGCGAGCGCCGTGTAGGACGTGCCGGCGTAGAAGGGTAGATAGGGGTAGTCGAAGGAGAAGATGCTGTGCGACGCCTTCTCCGTCACCGACTCGAAGGAGTTCTCCGCGCGGGCGAACGCGACGCTGACGCCATCGGCGTCACCCAGACGTGCATGGGCCCGTCCCTGCTGCGCGAGGAGTCGAGTATGGACGAACGAGTTGCGGGGGGCGATGTCCAGACCGGCCAGGGCATAGCGCAGGGCGTCCACCGCATCACCCGCGTAGAAGGCGATCATCGCCTGTGTTCCCCGGACCCACGCGCCCAGCCGCGTGTCCCCGGACTCCGCGGCGAGTTGCCACGCCGTGAGACAGTGAGCGTGCGCGACGGCGCTGTCCCCGAGATCGAGCGCCAGGTGCCCTAACAGTCCCGACAGCCATCCACCGACAACGCACAGGTGCCGTCGCTGGCTCAGGGTCTGCCGTCCCGCCACCATCGACGAGACCCATTGCCGGCAGTCACGCACCTGCCCGAACAGCTGCTCAGGCGGGGTGTGCAGGTACGACAGGCCGAACCGCTCCACCGCCAGGTCGAGATGTTCCAGCGTCGCCGGTCCAAGATCGGATTCTTCCCAGCGCTGCCCGACCATCGCCGACTCCACCGCCGACTGGGCGAGCAGAGCCGCAACGGCGGACACGCCCGCCCCCACGAGAACCTCGCGACGCTTCGTCGGTGACCCCTCTCCCTCGAAGCCGACTGGCGCCGGCCTCGCCGAAGACCACGCACGAGACCCGGACACGGATGCATTGTCTACGAACGCCGGCAGAAGTGGACACGGCGACAGCGCGCCACCGCCTCCTTGCGACGGAAAGTAGTCGCTCCCCTGAGCTGCGACGTGCGGCGTAGCCGAAGGCTGCCCGCGCACAGCGCTGACTCCGACCTCGCGCACGATCCTGCCGATGAGGAGAAGATCCGCGGCGGCCAGGTGTTCGCGGTCGTCGAGGTCGAGGAGGTGATGGATGTCGGTGCCGTACACGTGCGCGAGCAGGGCGAGGACCTGGGGGGTGGGCCGGCGCCTGCCCGAGGTAGGCCAGGACTCCAGCTCAGACAGCCGCGGCATGGTCATGGTCGCTCTGCCCATCGGATCGAGCCCGAGGCTCGCCGCGTGCGCATTGATCGTGTCGGCGGCTTCCTGGAGCGTCCACCCGAACGCGTGCCGGTACGCGGCGCGGGGTCGGTAGCGAAACCGGCGCCCGAACTCGCCGGCGATCTCGTCATGGCTCATACCGAGCTCGCGCATCCGACCGCGGAGTCGCCGTTGCTCACCACGTTGACTAACAGTGGCCACTGACAGCTCACCCAACCCTCTGGACTGGGATGACGAGGCCGTCGCCTACCGCGGACGGCCACACGGCGCGATCCTATCGTTTGGATTTGTCACATCAGACCGCCCGGTGTGCCTGAATCTCGCCGACGAGCACGGTCAGCCGTGGGCGGGGGCCGTGGCGCTGCTCCCGATCCCACACACGGACTTGGTCGGCGAGTTCGGCGCCGCGCGGCGGTGGTCAGGTCGTCGTGGGCCAGGAGATGGTGACCTCGCCGTGTTTCTTGGGGAGCACGGCGGTGTTCTCGTCGGCTGGCGGGCGCCTGCTGCCGGTCGGCCAGTAGGCGAACGTGGGTGGGGCAGCGTGGCGGTCCCAGGCTCGGGTCTGCTCGATCAGGGTGGCGGCGGCGTGCTCGCCGTGCGGCCCGTAGGCGGACGCGCCGAACTCGGCGCCGTCCGGCGTTGGCCGTACGACCAGGTAGGCGAGGGAGTCGCCGCGCACGGTGCCGAACGGGAACCATCTCTTGTGGTCGGCGCTGAAGGCGGCGGCGTCGGCGGCGGTCAGCCGGCAGAAGCCGGGCTGGAAGCAGGCGAACCACAGGTGCAGGTCCGCGAACGACACCTGCTTGCCGATCGTGACTCCGGACCAGGCGGTGGTCCGTTCGCTCGTCAGTACGCCGTCGAGTCGGCTGATGTCCGCTGGCGGGTCCGCGTGGACGGTGACCGTGACCTGGCTGCCATGGTCGTCGGTGAGGATGACGGCGGGGTCGTCGTGCCCGCCGGCTCCTTGCATGGGGACGAAGCCGGCGATCTCGGTGGAGGTGCTCGACAGATGGTCGCCGTCGCGGGTGAAGCCGATGGTGCGGGTGACCCCGTTCATCCGCAGCGGCACGACCAGCGTGCCGTCCTCGGTGAGCTGCTCCAGCCAGACCGGGGCCACATCCCAGGCCCCGACGGTCACGAGCACAGCATCGACCCGTCCGCCCAGCTCGGGCACCGGGTACTCGGCGTCTGCACGCACAACCGTGACCTGGTCGGTGTAGCCCGTCGCTGCGAGCAGCCTGCGGGCGCGGTCGACGACCTCCGGGTCGATGTCGACGCTGACGACCTGCCCGGCCGGGCCGACGACCTCGGCGAGCAGCGCGGCGCCCAGCCCGCCGGCGCCGATCTCCAGGACGCTCATCCCGGGGCCGAGCCCGGCTTGCTCGATCATCCGGGCCTGGATGTAGGCGGCACTCACCGAGGACAGGGCCGCGCCGTCCGGGTCTCGTTTGACCACCACCGAGCGGTCGACGGCGTACGCGTCCTCCAGCGGGGTGCCCTCGGGCATGAACAGGTGCCGCGGCACCGTGCGGAACGCCCGCTCCACCGCCGCCGACGTGATCCTTCCCGTTGCGACGAGTTCGTCTACCAGGGCGTCGCGCCGTTCCGCGGCGGTCCGGGGGTCCTCGGATGTGTCTACCGTCAGGGTCATCGAGCCTGCTCACAGTCTGTCGTTGCCGGTCGGCCTGCGCCGCGTTGCCTCGGTCGGATTGCGTGCGGTGCTCCTGCGCCGCCAGGCCAGGCCCTGGCGGCAGCGTGGTGTCACCATTCCCTACCGCTGCGACATGGCCATTCCCTCGGCGGGGAACTTTGTGTTTCGCGCTCGATCTGGTCCGTGACCTGCGGATACGGGGATCACCGGACCTGACTCGACGATGCTGATGTCCAGCTCGAAGTCCAGGTCGTGCCCCCCGCTGCTGGCCGAGGCGCCCGGCATGACATCCGTCGTAGCCATCGACATTTCTCGATCACCATCTCTCTCTGTTGATTGAGGCAATATCCAGCGGTCGGATCTGGAAGCGATCCGTCAGGGCCAGAAGATCACAATCTTCGTGTGTCGCCTCTCGATGACGCGGCCCCGCGGAAGCTGGTCGACGGGGGTGTCGGAACGGTGGAGGGAGATCACGGCGGCGGGGCCGTCGCGGTGCTCGCGATTCCAGGTTCGGACCTGGTCGTTCATCGCCTGGGCGAGCGTCTCGGCGTCCGGTCCGTGCGCGTAGACCCCGAACTCGTAGATGCGTGCGTCGGTATCGATTTCTCGGAACGCGAGGTAGGCGAAACTGCGCCCACCCAGCAGCGTTGGCGTGCCGATCGGTGAGCACGGGTCGACTAGCGTGCGGGCAACGTCCGTCCGCGCGCGGGTCACCAGGCAGAAGTCGGACAGGCCGGTCGCCAACCACAGGAACAGGCCGTCGAACGGCTCCATGCCACCGAAGCGCACGCCCGACCACGCCTGCACGCGCGGTTGGAGCAACGCCCCGCGCAGCCCGTCGGCATCGACCGGTTCGCTGTCGTCGATACGCAGGCCGACGTCATCCCCGTGCAGCGTTACGAGTCGCTCGCGTTGCGCTCCGGCACCCTGGATGTCCACGAAGCCGGCCATCTCATGCCCCAGACTCACCAAGTGGGCACCCTCGCGCACGAACGCCACCGACCGGCGCAGACCGCGCATCCGCAGGGGAACGACGAGCCGGCCGCCCTCGGCCAACTGATCCACCCACGCCGGCGGTACGTCCGCGACCCCCACGGCGGCGATGATCCGATCGTAGGGCGCGAACTCAGCCACTCCACCTTCGGCGTCGGCGAGCACGACGTGCACCTGGTCGTACCCGGCGTCCGCCAGGCATCGGCGAGCGCGGTCGGCCACGTCCGGATCAATGTCGACGGTGGTGACCGCACCGGCCGGGCCGACGAGTTCGGCCATCAACGCGGCGTTGTACCCGCCCGAGCCGATTTCCAGGCACCGCAGACCTGGACGCAATCCGGCTTGCTCCAGCATCGCTGCCTGAAGCCACGGCGCGGACACCGAGCTGATCGTCATCCCGTGTTCGTCACGCTTGGTACGCACCACATCGTTCGCGTATGCCTCGTCGAGCGGTACCTCAGGAGCGAACAGGTGCCGCGGCACTGTCCGAAAAGCGGCTTCGATCTCGCCTGACACGATCGAGCCGGCTGTCACGAGCTCGTCCACGAGACTGTGTCGCAACGCCGCGGCACGTGCCGGGTCGGTGGTCACCTCAATCACCAGGTATTTCCTTTCCTGCGCCGTGCTATGGGGCGGTAGTGGGCTCCCTCAGTGGAACGCGGCGCGGCCGGCTCACCTCGGGAGCGACGTCGTCTGGTAGTGGAGAGATCTTCTCGGTAAAGGAACACGCGCAACAGATCGGTGCCGATAGGAGAAACGGCGTTCAGGTGGGAAAGTCGCTGTTCCCACATAACATCTCTGCGCGCGAAACTGGGTGGTATCGGAATCAGGTGCGCCCTCCTCGCGGCCGGCAACGCGGGCAAACCGGAACCGCTTCGGTCCCGTGTCGAGACCCTCAAACCCCTCAGCAAAGGATTCGACAGGCGGCTCTGCCCTCCGTGGTGCCCAAGTCTTTCAGGCGGATGTCCGCCGTGTCATTCCCCGTACCGGGAAGGAACGGTTCGGCGCCAGCATGGGGCTTGACCTGCGGAAACGTCCGTCCGCCGGGCACGGTGTTCGCAGTCGTGCGGCTGTTTCTTCGCGACCCACCCAGCCCGCTGGCCCCACGTGCCTGCCGAGACAGGGACGCTGTTCGCCGCCCGCGACCGGTGCTACCCGCGGAATCATGGTGATCTCGGCGAGACCGGGTCGCGATCAGTCAAACTCCGCTGGGGGTGGTGTGACGCCGCGGCTACTGTTGGGTCGTCCGGTGGTGCCTGTGAACCGTCGGACGGGACGCTCGCACGCCTGGGAGGGGTTGAACGTCCGACTTCAGGTCGTGGACGAGGACCTGCAGGCGGCTCGCCACGACTTCAGCGTGGACCTGATCGTCACACCCACGCAGATCATCACATGCGGTCCGCCTCGGCGTCCCGAGGGCCTGTACTGGAACGACCTGAGCGACGACACCATCGCCGCGATCCCCGTCCTCGCCGCTCGTCGTCGCCGGGCCTGAACCGTTCGGGCATCACACCCCCAGCACCGCACGGCCTTCGCCATGCGAATCGACTCATCCGAGTCTGGGAGTTATCGCTGGTCAGGACGATGAGGCCAGGCGAACGGATTCTTCGCGGCGAGGGGAATGACCCCCCGTTGCCGTCGGGACGATGGTGGAACGGCCCCTTTTGCCTACCTTCAGTGAGGACCGTCCCGATGATGAGGACCGCCTGCGCAACACGCCGTCCTGGTCCCGCCCGTTCGAGGCCCCCGCATTCCACGACCCGCGGCCACACCCCGCGGCCCGTACCGCCGCGCGTGTCCGTTGCCGGTGGCGCGCCCACGGTCCGGTGATCGCAACCGAGGGCGGGGCGGACAGATCCACGCCGACTGTTGGCCTCTCCTCGCCGGAACGCGCGTTCGAGCGGCTGCGATGCGCCGCGGCCGGTGTGCTGGAGGTGCACGTCAGGAACGACGGCGTGTGCGCCGGATGCGGGTGCGGGTGGCCATGCCGAACCGTGGTGCTCGCCGAGAACAACCTCGCCCTCGTGAACGACGCCGTTCCCATTCCGCCGGATGCCGCGTGCGCCGCGCGCGCCCGTCCCTCGTGACCGCCCGCATGGCCCCGCGCCCGAGGCGCACGCACACGCCTCGCGGGCGTGACGGTCACCCCATGCCAGATCGCTGAGCCGGGAGAGCCGTATGACCGCAGCCCTCGTCACCTTTATGTCATCGAATATGTCATCGGAGCCAGAGCTTTCTGCCCCAGCTCCGCTGCACCGCGTCTGGTACTACCCTGCGCACCCCCGCTCCGCCGGGGCTGCGCGCCGCGACGTCGCGGCGCAGCTGCGGCTGTGGGAGCTCGACGAGCTGGTCGACGCGGCCGTCCTCGTGGTGTCGGAACTGGCGACAAACGCCGTGCTCGCCAGCCATCCAGCAGACAACCAGGACGGGCACGACGAGCCGGCGTCCCGGGTCGCGCTGCGCCTCACCTACAGCCACCAAGACGTGATCGTCGAAATGTGGGACGGGGCGGCGGACCGCCCGATCCGTCGGGTCGAGGATCTCACCGCCGACAACGGCCGTGGCCTGCATCTCGTCGCAGCCCTCGCCCGGGACTGGGGCTACTACCGCGTGCGTGTCGGTGACATGACGAACGGCAAGGTCGTATGGGCGGCCTTGCTCCATGGCAAACCGCCGATCGGTGTCGTCGCGGACGCCCCGCCGGCGTCACGGGACCTGCCCCGTCGCAGCCCGTCGCCTCCGTCGAGCGACGGCGTACCCGACCCGGGCGTTTCCGACCGCGCGCTGCAACGCGTCATCGACGGCCTGCGCGCTTTGGACGGCTGGACCCGAAGAGCTACACCCGACCACGCTGACGCCCATAACCGGCCGACAGAGAACCAGGCGATTACCGAATGACCGACGACCACAACCGTTCCTGCCCACCGTGGTGCGAAAAGGCTCCCGGCCACCTGCACCTGGAGGTTGACGGCCCTGGCGATTACCACGTCGCTGCCGGACCACCCGCGCGTCAGGCCGCACGTGTCGGCGTCGCCGCTGGTCGACGCCTGATCCGAGTAAGTCCGATCTCTGGGCGGCCGATGATCGGGAATTGGGAGGAGGACCAGGCAGCCAGCCGGTCCCACCGTCTCGCGACCTGTCCCAACCCTGCACTGCCCACATCCCGCCGCCCGAGAGCAGGCCGCACAGCGGCCAGGTCGTTACCTGCTGACCGGCACGGTCCGCCCGGTCAGCAGCGCGAGGCCGTCACGCCACGGACGGGTCCGGGGTGCTGCGGGCCGCGCCCGCCTTGACCCGGAAGAGCTCGACGTCCAGCTCGGGATGAGCGTGCCGTCGGCGGCGGGCGATCGTGGGACGCGCGGTAGGGTCACCCGTCGACGTCGACGATGGGGTGGACGGGTGGACATGCAGCAGCCGGTAGGCGGCACCGCTTCGACGGACCGGTGGTGGGGGTCCTACGCCGCCCGCGCGTCGGGGATGCTCGCGTCCGAGGTCCGTGCCCTGTTCGCGGTGGCGAGCCGGCCGGAGATCGTGTCCCTGGCGGGCGGTATGCCGGCCGTCGACGCGCTGCCCCTGGAGGCGATCGCGGCCACCATGTCGGAGCTGGTGACGAGCCGGGGCGCGGTGGCGTTGCAGTACGGCTCGGCGCAGGGTGATCCGGGCTTGCGTGCGCGGATCTGCGACGTGATGGGCATGGAAGGCATCACCGACGCACATCCGGACGACGTGATCGTGACTGTCGGGTCGCAGCAGGCGCTCGATCTCCTCACCCGGGTGTTCATCGATCCCGGTGACGTCGTCCTGACCGAAGGACCGACCTACATCACCGCCATCAACACGTTCGCCGCCTATCAGGCGCGGGTCGTGCACATTCCGATGGACGGCGACGGCCTGTGCCCCGACGCTCTGCGTGAGACGCTGGGTCGGCTCGCCACCGAGGGTGCCCGGGTGAAGATGCTGTACACGGTGCCGACCTTTCAGAATCCCGGCGGGATCACTCTGACGTCGCCGCGGCGGGCCGAGGTGATCGAGGCGTGTCGGCGGGCCGGGGTACTCGTCGTGGAGGACAACCCCTACGGGCTGCTGTCGTTCACCGGTGAACCGGTGCGGGCGATGCGCGCGGACGCCCCCGACGATGTGGTCTATCTGGGGTCGTTTTCCAAGACGCTGGCGCCGGGCATGCGGGTCGGGTGGGCGCTGGCCCCGCCGCCGGTGACCGCCCGGCTGGTCCTGGCGGCAGAGTCGGCGATCCTGTCGCATTCGATGCTCACCCAGCTTGCGGTCGAGCGGTATCTGGCGACGCAGCCGTGGCCCGAACAGCTCAAGGCGTTCCGTGAGATGTACCGGGAGCGCCGCGACGCCATGCTCGACACTCTCACCGAGACGATGCCCGCCGGGACCACCTGGACCCGCCCCGACGGCGGGTTCTTCGTCTGGCTGACTGTGCCCGACGGCGTGGATGCGAAGGCGATGCTCCCGCGGGCTATCGCCGCCCGGGTCGCGTATGTGCCCGGGACCGGGTTCTACGCCGACGGGTCGGGCCGCAATGCGATGCGGCTGTCCTACTGCTTTCCCCCACCCGACCGCATCCGGGACGGGGTGCGGCGGCTCGCCCGGGTGCTGCGCGCCGAACTCGACCTCCGGCGGACCTTTGCTCCCCGCCACGCCGACATTTCCGAGCTGTGAAGGACGCGACGATGACCGATCTGGGCCGTGTGCTCGTCCTCGCCGGTGGCCTCTCACCCGAACGCGAGGTGTCCCTGCGCTCGGGCAGCAGGCTGCGGGACGCGCTGGCGCGCATCGGGGTCGACGTCGACCTGCGCGACGTCGATGCCGCGACGCTGCCCGCCCTGGCCGCCGACCCTCCCGGGGTGGTCTTCCCCGTCCTGCACGGCAGTTCGGGTGAGGACGGCACCATCCGCGAGGTCCTGGATCTTTACAACCTGCCCTACGTCGGTGCCGTACCGGCAGCGTGTCGGGTGGCGTTCGACAAGGCGACCGCCAAGGCCACCCTGCGCACCGCGGGTGTCGTAACACCGGCCGCGGTGACGCTGCCCCGCGAGGCGTTCCACGACCTGGGCGCCGCTGCTCTGATCGATCGGATCGTGGCCCGGTTGGGCCTGCCGGTCGTGGTGAAGCCCCGCGCGGGGGGATCGGCCTTCGGTGTTGGGCTGGTCGACGACGCCGGCCAGCTCGCCGAAGCCTTGATGGCCTGCTTCGGCTACCACGACTGGGCGCTGATCGAACAGGCTGTCAGCGGGGTTGAGATCGCGGTCGGCGTGGTCGACACCGGCGACGGTCCGGTGGCGTTGCCGGCGGTCGAGATCGAGCCGGTCAGCGGTGTGTACGACTACGCGGCCCGGTACACCCCCGGAGCGACCACGTTCTTCACCCCGGCCCGTCTCGACGACGCGGTGGGGCGCGCTGCCGCCGAGACGGCCCTCACGGCGCATCGTGTGCTGGGCCTTCGTGACCTCTCCCGCACGGACATGATCGTCGATGCGGGTGGGACGGTGCAGTTTCTGGAGGTGAACGTGGCCCCGGGTATGACCGACACGAGTACGTGGCCGATCGGGCTGCACGCCGCCGGCCTCGACGTCGCGGTCGTGTGCCGGGACCTCGCGGCCCAGGCCCGGGACCGCACCACCCGACGTTGATCGTGCTCGTTCGGTCAGCTATGCGTTCGGCTGGGGTGTTGGTTGCGGCAAACAACACCATCCGGTGCCTGCTGTGTTGTTTCACCACAACGGCCGAGTCAGCGGGGAACACGCCGGGATGCGGCCCGTCGGGCAACCGGACCGGTCGCGGGATGAACGTCTCGACAACCAGCGCCCCGTCGGCGCTCAGCGCCTTGGCGGCCTGCGTGAGGAACGCGGCCTGCTGCGCGCCGCGTCCGGGCACTCCCGCGCGGACCTGTTCACCGCCGCCGCGGAGGTCGCCTACCTCGCCGGGTGGATGGCCGCCGACGACCTGCAACCCGGTCTCGCGCAGCGTCACTACATCCAGTCCGTGCGGCTCGCGACCGAGGCGGGCGACCCGCTGATGCGCGCGACCGCGCTGCGCTCGCTCGCGGCGCAGGCCGTCGAACTCGGCCACTGCGCTCCCGGGCTCGCACTCGCCGACGCCGCCGCCGCCACGCTGCACGACAGCGCACCGGTGCGGGCACGGGCATGGGTGACCGGGATGGAGGCCGAGGCGTTGGCCGGGACCGGCCACGACCCGCGGCGCGCGGTACGACTACTCACAGTCACCGAGATGGATCTCGACCGGGCGGACAGCGGAACGGTCGAGGACTGGTCGGGGAACTACCCGCGAGCCGCCTACGAGGATCAGGTCGGGTTGACGTTGCGGGCCATGGGAGACCTGCCGGGCGCAGAGGAGCACTTCGCCGCGTCGGTGCAGGCGCGGCGGCCCAACGAACGGCGGACCCGGGCGCTGATCGGGACAAGGCTTGCGGCGGTACAGCTTCGGCGGCGCATGCCGGACGCCGCCGCATCGACAATCCTAGGATTGTCCGATGATCTGCTGGTAGTCAAATCCGCCCGGCTGCGCCGCAGCCTGGGTCAGATCAGCCGGCAGTGGCAGGCCGACCGATCCGATCCCCGGGTGGCGAAGGCGGATCGTCTACTGCTGTCAGCGCAGGCCGGGCCGGCGGGCCTGCCCGTATGACCGGGGCATACCCAAAGGTCGCATCGGAATGATGCCCGAGCTCATTCCGCATCGCACTGGTAGAAGTCCTCGAACGTGCGGCTTGTCCGCTCGTCGCCGCAGCCGGCGAGTCGGGCCCGCAGGTACTGGACGCGGTCGGAGGCGCGTGCCGATCCAGCGCGGGCGCCGAGGCGGACGACCTGCTTGGCTGTCTTCGACAGCGCGGTCGAGATCGCCCATCTGCACGTACGCTTCCGCGAGCCAGGAGCGGTAGAGGGCTACCTCGCGGGCGCAGTCGTCGTCCCAGCGGGCCACCGCGTCGACCAGCAGGGGCTCGGCTCGCTCGGGTTGGACGAGTTTCACGTAGGACCCGGCCGGCCATCACGTTGATCTCGTTCTCGTCGAGCCAGTAGACCCACGTGGGGTCATCGTCGGGCCGTCGACGTTCGTAGAGGTGTTCCACAGCGGCGAGCGCCTTCTCCGTGGCGGACCGGCCACCGGCCTTCGCCTGCGCCCAGGCGATCCGCTCCTGGAGGAGCGCGAGGGTGGTCGGCGTCGCGGAGTCCCGCGCCCTGCGTAGCGCCGTCCGTGCGAGGAGCACAGCGGTGTGCGGGTCGCCCTCGTTGGCGAACTGGTAGCTCAACGTCAAGATCAAATTTACTGCGACAGGCGCGTCGCCAGCGGCGTGCGCGGCGCCGACCCCGTCGCGATAGAAACGCCGCGCGGCCTGGGTGCGGCCGGCGTCCATCGCGACCCATCCCGCGAGCTGGCACAGCTCCGCGACCGCGGACAGCAGACGGCGGCCGAGCCGTTCGTCGTAGACGGCTTCGCCGAGCACCGCCGTGGTGGCGGCGAGCTCGCGTTCGACCAGTTCGTGAAGATCGTGGCCGCCGATGAAGTCATCTAGGCGGCGCAGCTGCGCGACCCGGCCTTCTACCTTGCGGTGAACGCCTCCCCGACCCGCCGGCCCGCGCGGGTCTCCACCACCTGTGGCGGCTCCGCCACCAGCCACTCATGCGCACAGCGGAGGGCCGTCGCGGCATCGATGGCCGGCAGCTCGTCGGGGGCAAGGCCCGCGGCTATCGCCGGCCACCCACGGTCCGTCCCTCCTGCGGGAGCGACGGACCGTGGGTGGTGACCGGTACGGCTTGGACGTGGACTCTCGTGACGGTGGCGAGCGTGAAGCGGTCTGCCCAGCCACCGGTTGGCGCAGCATCGGCATGGAGACCATCCGACCGGTTGTTTCCAGCCGTGATAGCCGCATCCGTTCCCTGCCCCGGCCCCGGCAGCCCCTTGCGGGTCTGGCTGACCAGGAGCTGGTCGGCGGGAGTGAGGTGCTCGCGGTCGTCGAGGTCGAGGAGGTTGTGAATGTCGGTGCCGTAGACCTCGGCGAGCAGGGCGAGGAGCTGCGGGGTGGGGCGCAGCCGGTTGGGGTGGGGCCAGTGTTCCAGTTCGCAGAGCTTCGGGGCGATCATCGCGGCTCGACCGTCCGGGTCGAGGCCGGCGCGGGCGGCGTAGGCGTTGACGCGGGGTCCCGGGCCACTCGCGAAGCGATGGCCTGGGTGCTGGTGAGCAGCCTGCTGCTGGGTCCAGCCGTGGGCTACCCGGTGTGGGCGGCGCGGGGGCGCAGCCGGTAGCGGCGCGAACTCGACGGCTATCTCCTCGTGCGTCATGCCGACCGTGCGCATCCGGGCACGCAGCTCGTCCTGTTCCACTCGCTGGCCGGGCATGGCCATGACGGCCCCTTCCACCGCAGCGGGTTCCGTCCCGCACTCCGCCGGTAGATCCACGGTAGTGGATGGGTCACAACCGCGGGGAGTAGTGGCTCCACCACCCCGAACTGACTCGCCCACCCTTCGGGTATCGCTCCAGATCAGGAGGGGTGGAGCACGACGAACCGTTTCTTCACGGTAGGGGGAATGACCACCCGCGGCCGTCGGGGCGATGGTGTAACGGTGCCCTTATGTCTACCCTCCGTGAGGACTGCACCGATGACGAGGACCGCCAGCGCGACGCGCCGTAACACTGCCTTCCCCACCTGGCCCAGACCAGGTGAACGGGTTGAGCGGGCACCCCGACGAACGTGCGACAACCGCGCAGGGGCGGAACGGCCGTCGGGGAGGTGTTCCTGATGCGTGCCGACGGGGTTCGGGTCGATCGGACCCGAAGACCCGAACATTGTGGAGATCTACGACGACCTGCTTGGCGGGCCCTACACCTTTGCGGTGGACCGGGAAGGCGCGAACGAGCGGGTCAGGACATGGCCGCAGATCCAGGACACCGCCCGGGTCCACCGCATGTTCCTCGGTGAGGCGGTTCGCTACCGCGCTGGCGCCGTCGGCGTCCGCCAGTTCCTCGATATCGGTTCGGGGGCGGAGCATGGGCAATCTGCACGAAGTCGTCCACGAAGTCGTCCACGATGTCGTGTTCGACAGGCGGGTCGTCTACGTGGACCACGACCCGCTGGTGCCTGCGTAGGTTCAGGCCTCTCACCAGCCTCTTTAGATGGTCGGGCCGATTCTTGGTCCGTCCCCGCGTTACACACGCCGGGCGGTGGGGACACGGCGCGTCCGGTACCGCACCGCCAGAGCTTCGTGGATGACCCCGTCCCGAAGCAGCCCGATTGCCTCACGGCCAATCCAAGGCGGTCGGAACGATCAGCATGTCTGATTGCCGGAAACGGCAGCGGCAATCGCGTGGATAACCTCCGAACTCACGTCGGCGACTGCGGAGAGCGGTAGACGTTTCCAGTCGCCGACGCTGAGCGCGGCGGCGAGAAGACGGTTAGCCAACGTAGGACTGTTTGCTTGGGCGAACGCCCCGGCCAC